>CAYREF010000051.1:0-13225 GCA_964423265.1 uncultured Actinomycetota bacterium | reverse complement strand
TGCTCTTTTAATTTAGTTTCCCAATATTTTATTTCCCTTGCCATTTGTAACAATCCTTCTAAATGATAGTAATAATTGTTACTATTATAATATATTGTATTTTCCCATTAGTCAAGCAATAGTTTTAATTTGAAATGGACCAGCCTGATGCAGTTAGGGTTTATCTTTTAATTATTAGGTAAAATCTTCCCTGGCTACCTTTTTGCCTTTACTGATTACAATAAAGTTGCTGTCTTCCCAAGCCTTATTGGACAGTTTTTTTAACAATACAGAGGAACCCTTAATCTTTACAAAGCTAATTTCCTTTCCCAGAATTTCCCTTAAAAAATCAACCATATCTCGGGCATATTTCTCATGGACTTCTTCCAGGTCCCCGTTATCTATCAGCACTATGCGATTGTAGTTTCTCATCATTTGGGATATAAGGAATTTGGAAGTTTCTTCATCCATTATTTTTCTCCCATACCTTTCCTTATTCCTTATCCACCCTTCCGGAATCTTATCTTCCTGCTTGGTATTGACCAGGTACCCCCTATAAGGGTCGCTTCCATATTCTATCCACCCCCTGCACAGGTAGTATGTAGCAGGATCTTTTTTAAATTCTTCCATATACTTTTCTTTAGAGCCTAGAAAAAGGCTTATGCAGTCATCAACCTTTGGAATTACTATTTCATGCTTGTCTGACTTTAGGCCTACAACCCCATTACTGCACAATCCGTAGCCCAGGATTATTCTCCCGTAACTATCATCTATTTTATCTATTTCTTCCTGCAGCCTAGCTTTCATTTTATCCGGAGTATCATGCAGGTGCTGCTCTAAAAATATAAAATCCATGTTATCTGACGGCAAGTTCTTACCCTTGTCCCGGAATTCATTTTTCATTACATCACATACTATAGCTATATCTTTCATTTATGTTCCTAATTTGTTCATGGCAAACTATCCAAGCATTTTAAAGAGACATTATAATCTAAGAGCTTTTTTTAGTGAAGCCTTTATTATGTAGGGTATGTGGGTAGAAAAGGCATAGGACCCTATGCCTTTCCCAAGGATTGCTTCAATGGCTATTTGATCCAACCCATACCAAATATTTAAGTTTGGCTGATTAATCTTCGCTAAGCTGCGGTATGCGCTCTATCCCATAATTTGAAGGAAATACCCCGGTAGGACAGATATCAACACATTCCATGCAATTTTCACAATGCTTAAAATAAGAGGAATCAGGCACAAATGTTACCATTTTTTCAATTCCCCTTCCCACAAAGCCAATAGCATTATTTTTCTTTACTTCATTGCAATACCTGACACATAGTCCGCATAAAATACAATAGTTATTTTGTTTTGTGTACCTTGTGCCGGTTAAATTATATTTTTTTGCAAGTTCCTTAACCTCTGGAATAAAAGGAAAAAGCGCAAGATAAAGCTCCACCAGTTTTTTCCTTATACTTTCCACTTTTGAGCTGTCAGTATAAACTGCCAATCCTTCTTCTGCAGGATAAGCACATGATGCTACTATTTTTGATTTACCCTTCCTCTTAATCTCAACCATGCACAACCTGCAGGACCCGTGTTCTTTGAGGGCCTCATGGTGACAAATTGTAGGTATGTCTATTTCCAGGTTCCGTGCTGCCTCCAGTATGGTATTTCCTTTTTCTACTGTAACCGGCTTATCATTTATAACCATATTAATTTTATTATTATCTTCCATTTTTCACCCCTATTTATTTACTTTTTCTTTTTTTGCTGCTTCCTGTTTAGCCCCTGTTTTTTTGCTTATAGCAGAAAACTTCTCAGGGCACATCTCTATGCATGTACCACAGCTTGTGCATAAATCCTGATTTATATGGTGGGGTTTTTTAGTCTCCCCTGTTATGGCATCAGCAGGACAGGATTCAGCACAAATCCCACAGCCGCTACACCTGCGCTCATCTATTTCATACCTTATAAGCGGTTTACATACCAATGCCGGACACATATTGTAATATATATGTGATTCATATTCTTCCCTAAAGTATTTTAAGGTGGTAAGAATTATGTTAGGTGCCGTGCTTCCCAGGGCACACATTGCCCCTTCCCTAAGCAGCACAGCTAGATCTGAAAGCAGCTTTAGGTCCTCTTCTTTTCCTTCTCCCCCAATGATCCTTTCATAAATATTCAGAGCCTGCCTCAATCCTTCACGGCAGGGAACACACTTTCCGCATGATTCATCAGTTAAGAATTTTATAAAATAATGGGCAACATTTACCATGCAGGAACTCTCATCCATTACTATCATTCCTCCACTGCCCATCATGGACCCAGCTTTATCTAATTCGTCAAAATCCACAGGTAAGTTTATAAGCTCTTCAGGGATAACTCCTCCCGAAGGCCCTCCGGCCTGTACAGCCTTGAATCTTCTATCGTCCTGCATTCCTCCGCCTATTTTAAATATAATATCCTTCAAGGTAGTGCCCATGGGGACTTCTACAAGGCCGGTATTTTTAACTTTTCCCACCAGGGAAAATATTTTTGTTCCACTGCTGTCAGCAGTTCCAATGTTTTTAAACCATTCCCACCCTTTTCCCATTATTAAGGGTATATTGGCCCAGGTCTCAACATTATTCAAATTGGTAGGCTTGCCCCAAAGCCCGCTTTCAGAAGTATGAATATATTTAAGTTTTGGCTCTCCCACCTTTCCTTCTATAGCAGATATGAGGGCGCTGGACTCCCCGGAAACAAAAGCTCCTGCTCCCCGGTGTACCTTTACATCAAAACTGAATCCTGAACCCAGTATGTCTTCGCCTAAAAACCCATGTTCCCTGGCCTGCCTTATGGCCTCTTTTATATATTCAACTGCCAGGGGATATTCCTGCCTCACATATATATAGCCCTGACTTGCCCCAATGGCATAAGCCCCTATTATAAGGCCTTCCAGCACACTGTGGGGATTTCCTTCCAGTATTCCCCTATCCATATAAGCGCCTGGATCACCTTCATCAGCATTAACTATTACATATTTTGGCTGGCCCTTTGCTTTCCTGGTAAATTCCCATTTTAAGCCGGTAGGGAAACCACCTCCACCTCTTCCCCTGAGGCCGGATTTTTTGACTTCCCCGATAACTTCATCAGGACTCTTATCCTTCAATACGGCAGCAAGTGCCCCATAGCCGCCTATTTTTACATAGTCGCCAATACTCTTAGGGTCAATTTTTGAATTATTGCCTAAAATTATCCTTTCCTGATACTTGTAAAAATCCGGTAGGTTGGAACTCTCGTTAATAGGTTCAAGGCTATCTGCTGCTTCTCCTCCAACAAGGTGCTCTTCAAAAATTAAGTCCACCTTTTCTTTGTCTAGATTACAGTAGGTATAAGCCTCTCCGCCTGCTTCCTGCACTGTTAGCATGGGCTCGCCAGAGCAAAACCCTATGCAGCCCGAAGTGGTAAAAATAATGTTTTTTAAATTACTTTTCTTTATATTTTCTTCTGCCTGCTCCTTTATCTTATCAGCTCCTGAAGCTATACCACAGGTCCCCATATGAACAGTTACCTTGTACTTTTTGTCCTTGCCGTCTAATTCGCTATCCTTAATATGTTCCGATTTTATTTTTTCTAAGTCTTTTAAAGTTTTTATTTTAGTATCCATTGCAGTCCCCTTAATTATAATTTTTTAATATTTTTCCAAGCTGTTTGGCTGAAGGATTGCTGTAATACTTTTCATCTACCATCATAACCGGCCCAAGAGCACAACAGCCAAGGCAATTAACTGTATCCAAGGTAAACCTTAAGTCTTTAGTAGTATCCCCTGGATTTACCCCTAGCACATTTACAATCCTCTGTAGCAAACTCATTGATCCCCTTACATGGCAAGCAGTCCCGGTACATACCAGAATTGAATGCCTGCCCCTGGGTTCCAGATTAAAGAACTTATAAAATGAAGCTATGCTGTAAATATTGGTCAGCGGAACCTCCATTTTATTCCCTATATAAAGTAGGGTATGCTTTGGCAGCCAGTTATACTGGTCCTGCACATCTAAAAGTATCTGGATTAAATTGTTTTTTTCAAAATTGTGTTCTTCAAGTATTTTGTCCAATTTCGTGAAATCATTTATTACATTTTCCAATGCTAGCTCCTTTTCCATTTTTATTTTATTTAAATCATTCAAGGCTTCATTTAATTGCCCCTGTATTCTCAAAATTTCACCATCTGCAGTTTCCCGGTCCCTTGATGGTGAAATCTTATTTTTGATCCCTTTCTTTTCACTGGAAAAACTTTTTTTCAGTTTACCGGTCAAGCTGAATACTGCCTTATCAGAGCCTTCCTCAAACCGTTTTGAAACCAGGCCCATTTCGTTTAACATATTTATATTCCTATAGACAGTTGCTATTCCAATATTTGAATTCTTTTTGTGGGATAAGAAATGAATCTGGTCAACATTCATTTCTTCATTTTTTTCTGCCAGTACTTCAAGGATGGTTTTTCTTGTGGAAGTAAGTTTAACCTGATTGCTTTTAAGGCTTGAAACTAGAAAAGACAGTATTTCTTTTTTACTTTCCATATAATTAAAATGATAATGATAATGATTATCATCGTAATTATACAACTAAAGCTGCCTAAGTCAATAGCTTTTTAAATATTTATTATTAGATCGGTAAACAGCAGCCTGTACCCAAACTTGGCCCATTTTCTTATAGCCAGGTCTATCAGCTGCCCAATCATAATACTTCTTTAGCTCTGCATCCAGCTTAATCAGGGTTATGGATATCCCTGCCATTTCCTGGGAGGTACAGAACTCCCCTATTTCAGTTGAATAAATAGAGATGTCTCTACCAGTTAGATATGAATGGATCTTTCTTGCCACTATAAACATTTCCATTCTGGTGGTGGACCCATATCCGTTAACCACCGCTATAATTTCATCTTTGCTGCTATAAGGCAGATCTTCTATTAATAAGTCCAGTATGGTTTCAGCAGTTTTGTCTGCGTCCATAAGATCCACCCTTTTTATTCCTGCCTCCCCGTGTAGGCCCATGCCAAATTCCATTTTGCCCTCTTCAAGCTCAAAAGTAGCCTGGCCAGTCTCAGGCAGGGTGCATGCTGATAGGGACACTCCCAGCGACCTTGCATTGTATACAGCTTTCCTGCTAAGCCCTATCAAATCATCAAAACCCATCCCTGCTTCCGAGGCAGCGCCTGCCATCTTTATTATTATATGGTCGGCAGTGGTGCCCCTCCCATCTTCTGCCCTCTCTTTAGGGGCAGACGAGATCTCATCATTTATTAGGACTGTGTCTACCTTTATGCCTTCCTCTCTTGCCATCTCCTGGGCCATGTCAAAATTCATTACATCACCGGAATAATTATTATATAAAAGCATCACCCCTTCTCCTCCATCAGCAGCCTTTATGGCTGCGGTTATCTGGTCAGGGGTAGGGGCTGCAAATATCTGCCCGTGTACCTCCACATCGGCCATGCCTTTCCCTATATACTCTAAGAACAGCGGTTCATGGCCTGCTCCTTCCCCAATTACTATGCCCACCTTGCCTTTTATGGGGGCACCTGCCCTTGCTACCACATTAAGGCCGCCTATCCTTTTTACCTTGCCCTTATTGGAAAGGACAAACCCTTCAATAAGTTCATCTACTATATTTTCGGCATCATTTATTAGCTTCTTCATTTTGCTTCCTCCTGGCTTATTGATTTATGCATTGCCTCTATAATTAGATACATAGTTGTAGCTCCCGCATCCTGATATCCAATGGAGCGCTCCCCGTGGTAGCGGGACCTCCCCTTCCTGGCTACCATATTCTTGGTAGAGATAGCACCTTCCTTTGCGGCTTTGCTCATATTAGCCATAGCCTCTTGTAACCCAGCCCCTTTTCCAGGGAATTCTCCAGGCTGTCAACTGCAGGACTCAGGGCATCTATCATGGTTTTATCCCCCGGCTTTGCTCCTCCTATCTTTAATACCTTCTCCAGTGAGGCAGAAAACATGGCATACAGGCTTTCCAGGCCAACACTATCCTTTCCGGCTGCTCCAGCGGCCAACCCTATAAACACAGACCCAAACAGAGGGCCTGCTGCTCCTCCCATGGAGGATACCAGAGTAAAGCCTATACTTTTTAGGAGACCGGATATGCTCTCCGGTCCTTCTTCGGTTACTTTTTTTAAGGCCCTGCTAAAGCCGCGGCTAATAGTGGTTCCATGGTCGCCATCGCCTATAAAGGAATCCAGCTTGCAAAGATAGTCCTTGTTTTGTTGTATTGAATCCTCAATACTTGCTAAAGCTCTCAGGAAATCAGCTAATACTAAATTCTCCATCACAGCCCCTTAATTATCTTCACCAATCTTGTAGAAACTCATAAAGGCATCATCAGGTATGTCCACACGTCCTATTTTTTTCAATCTTTTTTTGCCTTCCTTTTGTTTCTCAAGTACTTTTCTCTTCCTGGTTATATCTCCTCCATACAGTCCCGAGGTTACATCTTTTCTGTAGGGGGCAATCCTTTCCTTGGCTATTATCCTCTTGCCAATAGCAGCCTGTATGGCTACTTCAAAATTCTGCCTGGGTATTATTTTCCTAAGTTTTGTAGCAATCTCCCTACCCGTATAATAAGCTTGGTCCCTGTGTATTATAGTAGAAAGCTCGTCAATCTTATCTCCTGCCACCAGCATATCCAGCTTTACCAGGTCGGATTCCCTATATTCCAGGACTTCGTAGTCAAGTGATGCAAAGCCACTAGTAATAGATTTAAGCAAATTAAAGAAATCTACAATTATTTCAGATAAGGGTAAATTATATTTAATCTCCACCCTTTCCATTGATATATAGTGCATATTAACAAAATGGCCCCTTTTGCTGTTGCAGAGCTTCATCACCTCTCCGATATAATCCTTGGGGGTAATAACAGTTGCGCTCACAAAAGGCTCCCTGATAGCCATTATTTTCTCCTGGGGTGGAAAATCTGCTGGCTTTGTTGCCTCAATTTCTTCATCCTCTTCTAATAAGACCTGGTAAGCCACATTGGGTGAAGTGGCAATTAGCCTGAGGTCATATTCCCTTTCCAGCCTCTCCCTTATTATCTCCATATGAAGCAGGCCTAAAAAACCACACCTGAATCCAAATCCCAATGCCTGTGAAGATTCTGGCCCGTAATCCAGGGAAGCATCATTTAGGGAAAGCTTGTTTAGGGCCTCCCTTAAGTCTTCGTAGTCTCCCCCATCTGTGGGAAAAAGCCCGCAATACACCATGGGTTTAGGCTTTTTATAGCCCGGGAGGCTTTTTGGAGCCGGGTTCTGGTTAGAAGTAATGGTATCTCCCACAGTTATATGTTCAACTTCCTTTATGCCAGTAATTATATAGCCAACCTCTCCCGGAGCAAGCCTCTTTTTTTCAATCATTTTTGGACCCAGTATTCCCACTTCCTCAACTTCTGAGCTAATTTTCTCACCCATAAACTTAATCTTCATTCCCTTCTGGATATATCCTGATACTACCCTGATTAAAGCAACCACTCCCCTGTAGGTATTGTATTGGGAATCAAATATCAGGGCTTGCAGCGGATCTTCTTCTAATCCTTTAGGGTAGGGTACATCCACAACAATCCTTTCCAGAATTTCGCTTACCCCTTCACCGGTTTTTGCGCTAACCTTTAAAATGTCTTTTTCTTCTACCCCCAGTATTTTAGACAGCTCCATCTGGACATCTTCAATTCTTGCACTCTTTAAGTCAATCTTGTTTATTACCGGTATAATCTCAAGGTTATTTTCCATGGCCAGGTAAACATTTGCCAGGGTCTGGGCCTGTATTCCCTGCGAGGCATCAACCACCAGCACCGCGCCCTCGCAGGCAGCAAGGCTCCTTGACACTTCATAACTAAAATCAACATGACCCGGTGTGTCAATGAGATTTAAGATATACCAGTTTCCATCAATGCTGCTTTTATATCTTACCCTTACTGCATGGGACTTTATGGTTATGCCCCTTTCCCTCTCCAGGTCCATGTCATCAAGGTATTGGTCTAACATATCTCGGGGGCTTACTGTTTCTGTAACTTCCAGTATCCTGTCAGCCAGAGTAGATTTGCCATGGTCAATATGTGCAATTATTGAAAAATTCCTTATAAACCTGCTATTATCCATTATTTTTTTCTAAATCCCCTTTTTTTAAAATCCCTGAAAATACTTACCACATATTTTATTTCATCCATCTTAAGCACATAAGTAAATAATATGTAAATAACACTCCCGCCTATAATGGCTACTGCCAGCGCAATTATTAAAAATACCAATCCCCTTTCTGCAAAGGGTTCCAGCCAATGCCATGCAAAGTAGACGGAAACACCCATTATAGCAGAAGCAACCAATATCTTTAAATAGGACCTGGCTATCCTTTTTCCTCCTAAATTACCTATCCTCTTTCTTAATATAATTAAAAGTATTACTGTATTACATAATGCAACAAGCGAGGTTGAAAATGCAAGCCCCCCCACATCCATAAACCTAACCAGTATCCAGTCAAGAAGCAAGTTAACTCCAATGGAGGCCGCCGCTACCTTCAAGGGAGTCTTTACATTTTTAAAAGCATAGAAGGTGCGGTTCAGTATCATCAGCAATCCGAAAAATACCAGGCCGAGGCTGTGAAAGACAAGGATGAACGAAACTTTGGAGGTATCCTGGGCAGAGAAATTATAATGTTCAAACAATACCTTTATAATGGGATAGCTTAATATAACCAGGCCCACAGTGGCCGGAATCATTATATAGCCAATTTCCCTCACTCCCAACGAAAAGCTTTCTTTTAGTCCCTTGGTGTTATCTGCTGCCGCCTGCCTGGAAATCAGGGGATAGAGTACTGTAATTACTGCCACGCTAAATACTCCCAGGGGTAAGTTTGCAACCCTCCAGGAAATGGTTAGGGCAGTAGTATTTCCTGCCCCCAGGTTTAAGGCAAAGAAATTGTCCACGCTGTTATTCAGCTGAACCGCCCCTAGACTCAGCAATATGGGAAGCATCAGTGAAAAAATTTCTCTTACTGCCTTATGTTTAAAATCTATCTGGAACCCATATTTTATCCCTGCCACCCTTAGCTGGGGAACCTGGATTAAAAAATGGAACACCGATCCTATGATTACCCCTATTGCCATACTTATAATCCCAAACCTGGGGGCAAGTATTATTACTGCAATTACTGTAACTACATTCAGCACGAAGGGTGCAAGGGATGGAAGGGCAAATAAATTATGGGAATTAAGTATTCCTGTGGCCAGCCCTGAAAGGCTAAGGCTAACCAGGGAAAATATCATTATCCTGTTCATTATCACAAACTTGGCTACATCCAACTGGTTATTGGCAACCACGGAGAGAAGCTGGCCTATCTGGGGGGAGAATATAAAGACAAGCACAGAGATTAAAAAAAAAGCCGCCAGCATTATATTGGCAACTGAGTTAACAAAACTTTTCAGCTGCCCCTTTTCCTTTTTTTTAAGGTAAGAGGAATATATGGGGATAAAAGCCGCTATTATAAGGGACTCTGCAAAAAGCACCTTAAACAAATTGGGTATAAAGTAAGCCCAGGTAAAAGCGTCAGTATCATAGCTTATGCCAAAATAGCCAGCCATTACTTGGTCCCTGACCAGGCCTGACACCTTGGAAAGCAGGATTGCTATTATCACTATAACCGTGGCATTAAAAATTTTCTTCCTTGAAAAAAAGCTGTCTTCTGCCATAATTTCACTTAAGTGTTGAAAAAGAAATTATATCATTTAAATTTCTTAAATTATAAAATATTTTCAATTTTTTACCAAAAAGTGCTAAAATAGGTCTTCGTTAAAAATTTAAGGAGGAAAATAGTTAAATGCCAAACATACAGTCACAAATAAAAAGGGATAGGCAAAACAAGAAAAGGTTTTTAGCCAATAAGACTTTAAAAACTAGGATAAAAACCATAAACAAGAGATTTTTACAGTCAGTTGAACAAAAGGATGCTGAAGCTGCAGAAAAAAACCTAAACCTGCTTTTTAAAGCTCTGGACAAAGCTGCAAAGAATAATGTGGTGCATAAAAACTTTGTGGCCAACAAAAAGTCTAAAGCGCAGAAGAAGCTCAGTACAATAAAATCTTAATTTAGCTGCAAATTTCTGATATTAGCTTGCTGATTATATTTTTTTCGCTTACCACGCTTTCACGTAGGCTAATGTCAGTTTCATTTAATAGTCCAAAAGCCCTGCTAATTTCTGCTTCAGTATAATTTGCGCTATACCTTTTGTATTTCTCAAAAATTTTCTTTATAAAATAATCGGGTGCCCTTATATTAGAGCTAACATAGTCATAGGCTTTCCGGTTCTCCCCATAATTTATATAAAGGATTGCCTTAAACATACGGTATGCCAGGGTTATCATCCCTATTAAATTCTGTCCCTCCACCAGCATAGACTTAAGCGCCCTTAATGCCCCGTCTTTGTCTTTTTCCCCCATGCAATCCACAAGATCAAATATCCTCAAATTATAAACCCGGCTAACCAGGTGGCTTACTGCTTCTACGTCCACTGTTTTATCCTCCTGTCCCTGAGCATACAAAAAAAGTTTCTCATATTCATTTTTTAGGCAGGAAAGATCGTAATCAATGTTCTCTAACAGAAGTCCCCCCGCTTTTTCTGTAATGTGTATGTCATCTAGCTGTTGCCTTTCCTTCAGCCACTTTCTTATGCTTCCAGTCTTGGGTTCCCTTAACTCCCTAACTATACCCTTGGCCTTAACTGCGTCCAAAAATTTCTTATTAAGTCTCTTCTTATTGGCTGTTAACAGGTAAAATACGAAGCTGCTGCTATCCAGCTCATCTATTTTATCAGCCAGTATCCCTACAATTCCTGCCGGAAAATTTTCTATATTTTTTATTACTGCCACTTTTTTTTCAGAAAAAAAAGGGGGTATGGACAGGTAGTTTACCAGCTCTGTCTCCTCTAGGTCCTCAGGATTGTCAAAAACCTTAAAATCCGTATCCAGGTTTATCTTGCCCTTGAGCTTTTTTTTAGCCGCATTTATTTTCTCATCCAGAATGGCGCTGCTCCTGCTTATAAAAAGCTGGCATAATTTTTTATTTTTCTTTGCCATAGCCATTACCTTTAAGTTTGTATTTGTATAATAATAACAATAAAAGTAAAAGAATATAATATATTGCCATAAATTTAACAGAAATATTTTCAAAATACAGGTTTAAAAAATCCAGGCTGGCCATAGTTGAGCCAACTTTTAGAATATAAGAAAAGAAAGGCAATGAAAGCTTTAAGACCATTCCCCCGGCAGGCGGCCAGATAATAATAAGGGCAGAGGAAAATACCAGAATGAAAATAAGGGCATAAAATGCTGGCAGTATCAGGATATTTGAAAAAATACCTGTAAAAGGCACCAAACCAAAAAAGTATGCATTTACAGGCAGAGTGGCTGCTATTATGGAAAAAGATATGAGAAAAATTCTAGTGACATAATTTTTTTGCAGCCTCTTTTCTAGCAAACTGCCAACTAATGGGTAAATAAAGAAAATAGCTCCCATGGAAGCAAAAGACAGCCAGAAGCCTAAGTCATAAAAAAAGCCGGGCCGGACCAGGAGCAAGAAACAAAAAGTTATAAAGAAAATATATTCTGCCCGGTATTCTCTTTGCCTCCCTCTGGCCATCAGGATCATTATTATCATAACTGATGCCCGCAGCAGGCTTGCTTTTACCCCAACAACAAAATTAAAGGCGACCAGGAAGAAAAATAAAGGAGGTAGAATATTTCTCTTTTCCCTAAAAAGCCTTAGAACTAAAAATATAAATACAGAAAGATGCAAACCCGAGATGGCAAGAAGGTGAAATATTCCTGCTTTCTTAAAATTCTCCATAATATAATGAGGAACGTTTAACCTGTTTCCCAGTACCAATGCCTCAGACAGGCTGGCAGAATTGTAATTGAGATAATTATAGTAGGCCTTCTTTAAGGTATTATATATTCTAGCCCTAAAGTTAAAAACCTTTGCCGCTAAATTGCCCGGATAGATTTTATGCAGCCCAATAGCTGTATAATATTCTCCTTCCCTGCTGATAGAAAATCTGACCCAGTCGTCCCTTGTTAAGGCTTTGCTTGTTTTTAGCACTATCTCTTTTTTTATTTTTACTTCTTTTTGGCCCAGATATATTTTGTTTAATGCAATATTACATAAATATTGCTCCCCCTGACATGAGGGGTGGCTGCACACCCTTCCCTCAAAGATTACGTTTTTACCTATACTGGCTACCGGTATTGGCCTGCTTTGCACTGCATATATATTGGCTGACATAATTCCTGCAGCCAGGAAAATAAAAAAATTGAACAGTAAAAATAAAAAGCCTTTCTCCCTTCTCCTTATAACCAGCATTCCTGCAGCTAGCAGCAAAATAGCCAACAGCCCAAGGATATAGTTCTTTACTATACAAGTATGGCCAATCCAGGTGCCGGCCAGAACACCTGTCGGCCATGATATAAAATAGTTTCCTATATGCTTATTAAATCCTTTATGCTCTGATATTTTTTATCACCAATCCCGTCCACCTTTTTTAAGTCTTCTTTTTTCTCAAATAGCTTATTTTCCCTGTAGTTTATAATCTTTTGGGCCGTAACCGGGCCGATTCCCGGCAGCTTTTCAAGCTCGGCTCTGGACGCATAATTTATATTTACCATTCCGCTATCCTCATTTCTGGGAGCTTCGTTTTGGGAAGGGATATATATTTTTTGCTCATCACTTACCATTTTGGCAAGGTTTACAAGCTGAAGGCAAGCCTCCTCTGTGGGGCCACCGGCAGCTTCAAGCACTTCGTCAATCCTGGAACCTTCCTTAACCTCGTAAACTCCAGGCTTTTTTACATAACCACAAATATAGACCTTGATATTATTTGGGCTGCTTTCGCCAGAATTTTTTACATAACTTTCCAATATATTCTCTTTTATCTTAGCTTCTGATTTCGCTTTAAAGAACAAAACTACAAAAACCACCAATATAGCTATGGTAAATACAACTACAGCCAGGACTAGGTGTTTTCTCCTTTCATATTTAATTCTATCTATGAAGCACAATAGCTTTGATATTTTATGCATTTGTGTATATAGATATTAACATAAAATAGAAATTTATATAATACGGGATTTTATTTCCAGCAATAATTGAAGCTGTAGCAGAAAAGAGGATTCTTGATTTCCTTATATCTTTTGCTTAATGAAGAGCATTATTTATTGTA
>CAYREF010000050.1:0-13510 GCA_964423265.1 uncultured Actinomycetota bacterium | reverse complement strand
ATTCAAATGAAATAAACTCTAAAGAAATAGGAAATTTAGTCCTAAAAAGGCTAAAGGATTTAGATAAGGTAGCCTATATAAGGTTTGCGTCCGTTTACAAGCATTTTGACAGTCTGGAGCAATTTACAAATGAGCTTTCCGAGCTTAAGAAAAGCAAATAAATAATCCCTTTCTATCCCTCGTTTCAGTATATACAAACCAATATTTTATATTCTAAAGACTATAATTTATACCTAAGTACAGCCGCAATGCCGCCAGACTCTTTTAACTTTCTATTTTCTTCCACATCTACAATCTCACAATTCTGACTTAGAGCATCTTCTACTATCTCGTCCACTATATCACTGTAATAAACAAGGCTGCCTTCACAGTAGGGGCATTTTTCTTTTTTATCCAAAGTTATATACATACAAGAATCACAAATGTATCCGTCCTGGGAAAAATCCCTGTCATATACCAATGTCCTTACCTGCTCTATCAGGAGAGAGCTAATTACAGATTTTATCCCAACTACTGCCCATCCATTAGGGTTGTATTCTTCAAACAGCTTATTTATTAATTTTTCTTTGGTTTTTCTTTCATAATCATCAATTAATTTTTGTGCCCTTTTCTTTATATCATTTTTTTCCATATCAGGCTGAGCATCAATAGAGCCAATGTATTTTGATTCCAGGTAATTATGCAAATAATTCCTGAATTTAGAAAGTATTTCTTTTCTTCCTGCCAGTATAAGGTTATCAAGTTTCCCCTCCCTGAATAGTTGCAAGGCTTTGTCATTAACATTTTTAAAGAAATGGTGAAGCTTCTCTTCAATTTTTCCCAACAATTTTTTCTCCCTTAATGCAGCCTCGCTCCTGAAATTTACCTTAGAAGGCACGTCATTTATAAATGCAGCCAGGTATTCCCTAATTTCCCCCAGATACAGGGAATAAATCTGGGCTTTTTCCCTGTCTATTAACAATATTCCATATTTTTTGAAATTCTGGAGCAGCGCCCTTAAATTCTGGGTATGCGGCTTGGGATCAATAATTATTTTTGAGCGCATAATAACCGGTATCCTGAGGACTTCCCATAAACTATTATTATCTGCATAAATTAACAGGGTCTTTGTAGAGTCAGATTTAAACCTATCATTTACGTACTTTTTAATTTTTTCCAATACCTGGTATATTTTTTTCTTTTCATTTTCATCTATGTTATCAGCAGATTCTATCTCTGAACGTTTTTTGGTAACCATAGAATTTAACTTTGTTAAATAATCCCTCTTATTCGTCCTGGATCCATCTACCAGCAAGTAAGTAGTTACTACATACCCCCCATCAGGGCTATAATTTAGAACTTTTTCCAGTCCATCAATAACAATATCACGTGCCATATTTTTTTACCTCCCTAAAATTATGGAAAAAACTTTTAATAAATTACAAAATCTAATATCATTATACAATATTTATTTTTACATTTTTATTTTGGGATAATTATAAAATGCTAGCATATATCGGTTATAAATTTTTAAATTTCCTAGCAATAATAATCCCTTATCCTTTAGCTTACTTAATTGCAACCATAACAGCAAGGCTGGCTGTAATAGCTAAAATCAACCTGGGCCCCCTTAAAAAAAATATATCCAGAGTCTTAGGTTTAGACATTAATAGCAAGGAGGTCCACAAAACTGCAATACAGATATACATCCACTGGCTAAAAAATGTAGTGGATTTCCTGAAGCATAGCAGCATATCACGGGAAAAATTAAAGGAAAGGGTGGAGATAGCAGGCCTTGAAAACCTTGATAAAGCTTTAGAGAAAGGCAAAGGAGTAGTTATATTTACCGCCCATATTGGAAACTTTGAATGGGGGGCATGCAGGGTAGCAGTAGAAGACTATGACATATGGGGTATGGGCATGCAAAGAAAGTTTGAGCCATTAAATAATTTTTTTGAGTCAAAAAGGCTGTCTAAGGGATTAAATACTCTTTACAATAATAAGGTCTTAGATATTTTCAGGAAATTAAGAAAAAATCAGATAGTAGCCATACCCACAGATTGGGACACCAATAGCCGGTCAAAGGCAGTAGACCTTTTTGGAAAAAAAGCGCGTATCCCAAATGGCTGCATATACGCTTCCCTTAAATCCGGGGCTGCCCTTATCCCGAGCTTTATCCACCGAAAGGACAAATACAACCATTTCCAAATTGTAGGGAAACCAATAAAGCTTGAAATAGAAGGTGAGAAAAAGGAGCTTATTGAAAAAAACATGGCCAAAATGACCAAAGTCCTGGAAGAATACATTTCAAAATATATTGACCAGTGGGAAATGTTTCATGATATCTGGACAGACTGATTTTTGATTTACTACATCTTTCTTATATGTTTTAATTAATATCTGACATGGAAGAAAAAAGAAATTTAAAAGAAATAATTCATATAAAAGCATGGCATACAAAAGATGCTGATTCTATTGTTTTCAGCCTTTCAACAGTTCGTAAGAATGGCTTAGGTTCAGGAAAAGCAGAACCACGCCTTTCCAAATATGAAAAAAAAATGAGCTAGAAGGGAAAAGAGCGCTCTCTTATTTACTTCTTTTTCTGGAAAAAATTTTCAAGAGAGGGAGCTGTTTAAAATATTAATAGACAAGCGTCCGGCATATTTATAAATAAGCATATTTAGACTTATGTGTAGATAAATGGGTAAATTAACATGTAAAAATTACTACATCGTTAAATGTTGAACAAAAAGTCTATAATAATTATAGGAAATACTGCGAGCAGAAGCATACTGTCAAAAAAATTTTTATAAATTTAATGTTTAAAAAGTTTGAAAAAATAAAAACTCTACAAACTGAAGAGCAGTTATAAAAATTTAAGATAATAGAATATTTTCAAAATTAGTGAAATATTATTCAGATATAAAAATCAATAGAAGGTTGCCGGAACCGGTTTTTATAGTAAGTATTATTTATATTTTTGTTTATCTTGTAATTATTATCTTGTAATTACTTTCCATTTTTGGGAAGATATTGTCGGGCTAAATGGTATTTTGTAAGAGTTTTTTATTTGCAATTTATCTTGCTTTTACAGGGATTATTTTAAGAAGTATAAAATAGAACAGGCGGTATAATGGTTGATTTTTATAATCTAAATGTACCTGAAACAATAAAGACTTTAAAGAGTTCTGAAACTGGCTTAACTGAAGATGAAGCCAAGAAGAGATTAGAAAAACATGGTATTAACCAGATAGAAAAAAGAAAAAGCACCACTCTATTTCAAATATTTATTAGGCAATTTACCTCATTTATTATTGTAATACTTTTAGCTGCTATTATTATATCTTTGCTGATTGGGGAGAAGCTCGATGCTATTGTTATTTCTATAATATTGTTTCTTAATGGAATATTTGGTTTTATTCAGGAATACAAAGCGGAAAAAGCTATTGAAGCGTTAAGAAAATTAACTGCTTTAAAAGCAAAGGTTATCAGGGATGGAAAAGAAATCGAATTAGATTCCAGAGAATTGGTCCCTGGCGATATTATCTTATTAGAAACCGGAAGTAAAGTTCCTGCTGATGCAAGATTGATTGACATTGCAGCATTTCAAACAGATGAAGCATCTTTGACTGGAGAATCTGTTCCATCAAGAAAAAATATTGAGCCTCTTAAGAAAAACACACCCGTTACAGACCAAGAAAACATGGCATTCATGGGGACAATCGTAACAAAAGGTCATGCAAAAGCAATAATTACCAATACAGGCATGAATACGGAAATCGGCAAAATTGCGGAAATGGTTCAGGAAGTAAAAGAAAAGCTTACACCATTGCAAGAAAAACTAAAGCAGTTTGGCAAATGGCTTGGCTTTGTTACTATTGGAATTTGTTTTTTTGTTTTTGGTGTAGGTGTTCTAAGGCAATATATAACAGAGGGTTTGGTTGAAAGTGGTTATATAAGTGAAATGTTCTTAGCTGCTGTTGCTTTAGCTGTAGCCGCAATTCCGGAAGGGCTTCCTGCTATTGTTACAATCTCTTTAGCCTTAGGTGTTAGGAGAATGGTCAAGCGAAATGCTTTAATCAGGCAGCTCCCTGCTGTTGAAACTCTTGGATGTACCAATATAATTTGCTCTGATAAAACTGGAACTCTAACAAAAAACGAAATGACAGTTAGAGAAATCTATGTAAATAATGAATTAATAAAAGTTACAGGTGAAGGGTATACTCCGGAAGGCAAATTAATTAATGCAAATAATAAGGTATCTGACACTAAAGATATTGAATTGTTATTAAGAATTGGTGCATTATGCAATGATTCAAGATTAAGTCATAACAAGAGATGGGAAATATTTGGAGATCCAACTGAGGGTGCATTGCTTGTTTCTGCTAAAAAAGTTGGCTTTGATAAGGACGAACTTGAAAAACTTCTTCCAAGGGTAGATGAGATTACATTTGACTCTAAAAGAAAAAGTATGACTACTATTCATAAGGTAAATAAAGAAAATGTTGCTTATGTCAAAGGAGCTCCTGATATAATACTTAGCAAATGTAAATATATCAATATCAACGGCAAAGTAAAAAAATTAACAGATAAAGATAGGAAGAGAATTTTAGAAATCAATCAGGAGATGGCTAATAAATCCCTAAGAGTTTTAGGTTTTGGATACAAAACACTAAGTGCAAAATATGAACCAATTCCGGAAGAAATTGAAAGAGATTTAATTTTTGTCGGATTGCAAGCCATGATTGATCCTCCAAGGGAAGAAGTAAAAGAAGCAATTGAAAGATGCAAAACAGCAGGAATTAAAACTGTTTTAATTACAGGAGATCACAAACTAACTGCGATTGCAATAGCAAAAGAACTTAGTTTATTTAAGGAAGGCGACAGAGCATTAAGTGGCGAAGAACTAGATAAGTTGAACGATAAAAAACTAGAAAGAATAATTGAAGATATAAAAATTTATGCAAGGGTAAGCCCAGAACATAAAGCAAGAATATTAAATGCTTTGAAAAAGAAGGGGCATATTGTAGCTATGACTGGTGATGGGGTTAATGATGCTCCTGCCCTCAAAAAATCAGATATTGGAATTGCAATGGGCATTACAGGAACTGATGTTGCAAAAGAAGCATCTGATATGGTATTAACAGATGATAACTTTGCTTCAATTGTGAATGCTGTTGAGGAAGGAAGGGGTATTTATAACAGTATTAAGCAATTTGTACAATATACCCTTTCTTCAAATCTAGGTGAAATTATTGTTATTTTCCTTGCAATTCTTATTGGTTGGCCACTTCCATTGGTAGCAATTCAAATACTGTGGGTAAATTTATTGACTGATGGTTTGCCTGGTCTAGCATTAGGGTTAGATCCTTTTAGCAAAGATATTATGAAAAAACCTCCTAGAAAAAAAGAAGAGAGCATCATCTCCAAAGATGTAATCCAAAATATATTAATAGTTGGATTCGTTATGGGGGCAGGAACTCTTTCTATGTTCTATAGCTATGGCATTGAAACAGAAAAGGCAAAATCCATTGCATTTACTACATTGATTATGTTCCAATTATTTAATGTGCTGACATATAGGGCAAAAAATTTCAAAATTAATATTAAAACCAGCAAATTTTTGATAGGAGCTGTGATTATTTCAATTTTAATGCAATTTGCAGTGCTTTATACACCTCTAAATGTCGCTTTTAAAACAGTACCTATCGGGCTATTGGATTGGGTTAAAATTATATTAGTCTCTTGCACATTGTATATTGTACTGGAATTAAGAAAAATATTTATTAATTATTTCGCAGCTAAAAAACAAAATCGGTGATTAAGCTATAGAATTACTAAACTAACTCAGTAGATTATAAATCTTTTAGCACGGTTAAGTTTATTTTTGACTCCAAGAGGAGATTCCATAATTTTTAAAAGTAAGTAAAAATTGAAATAGAATGTGATGGAGTAGTTAAATCATTTTTGTTTAGCAGCTTTTCAATTGAAAAACTGCTTTTCTCTTTTTATGTTCAACTAAGGTGCCTGTCTAAAGGATTCTAGATTTACTAATAGAGAAGGCAGTAAGAAAATTTTAGTTAATATCAGATTCCTTGCTTAGCAGCCCGAACTGGACAAAGCGGTGTAAGAGTACAGCATAGTGCGGAGAGAAGTAGTACAAGTAAATTTGAATTTCTTCTATCCATCAAACAAATTACGCAATTAAAATAAAAAATTGGAGGAGTGTGAAACCATCTTTTTAGGTAATATTTTAGCTTCAGCCATAATAGATAAGATCGTTTACTACCCCATAATTGTAAAAACCTATTGTATCAGCTACAAGACAAAGAATGTTAAGAAATGAGAAGAAGATGTGATATTTTTTTGATTTCAGCTCTGGAATTTTCGTAACCATATAGTTTATAACTTTGTTTTATTTTGAGTTTTGGGAAAAACAATTTATATGCCATAATACTTTCAGGCAATACAGGACCTCAGGGCAATGCTGGTTATATTGGCCTGCTGTTGGTAATAAATATTGATAAAATAATTAGAGAACCAAAAGCCCACTTCTGCATAGTTTGACCTTTGGAAACTATATAAGGAATTTTAAAGACAGATGTACTAATTTGATTGGCTCTGCTCAAAAAAAGAAGTGGTTGAAAATTATATTAAAGACTATTTTTGCAGAATCTTTTTTGCCACTAGTTCCTGTGTTATTTCTTAAAAGCAGTTATAAAAAACATTATAAATTTTCCTGTATTAATGCTCACCCGAAACAGGGACCCTGTTTGTAGTATAACAAAAGGAGTAAGCGAAGTTTTGAAGTTATATAAACAGGCAGGCATAAAAAATTAAAATTATAGGGAATATGTGGGTGCGGACCGGGAGAACCTAAATGGTGAATTTAAACACTAGAACTACAGACATATTGGGCGATTTAACCAGCACCTGTAGTTAGTGTTTTTTAAAATACCTTAGAAACTTATCTTCGTACCTTTCAAAAACACCCCATCTATCCAGCTCTTTCTTTAATTCTGAAGCTTCAATTTTACCTTTTTCAAATAATCTAAACATCCTGTCTATTTCTAATTTTGCCGCCACTGGAATACCAGCCTTATCCCTGGACAGCACTGTTTTACCCTCCCCGTTGACATTTATAATATTATTTTTCAAATATTCGGGTAAATGGGACTTGTTAGCACTATCCAGTATAAGTTCCTGGATAAATTTAAACAGTGATATATCCCAGAATTCATCTACTCCTTTTATAAGGCCGGAATAAGGGTTATTCTCTTTTTTAATATCTTCAGATATTTTTTGGCCAACTTCAGCCATCGGCTTAGGAATAATATTCATTTTCTCAGCACTTTTTACAAACCTCAGACTATATAAAAGCATAGCTATGTCTCTATCCTGTTCAGCTAAAATCTTTAATGCCTCCTTGGTTTCATCATTAAAGCCTTCTAGTCTGAGCATATAGGAAGGAGTGATTAATTTTGGTTTTTGCCAGGTAATTTTTCCTTCCCGTACCACAGTTTCATCTTCTCCCCTCCCGCCTTCAAATTTTTTATAAAAAGGGGGAGCAATTATGAAGTAATTAATAGTAGTAGGTCTGGAAGCCGAGAGGTGTTTTTTTGGCAGCACCAAAGTTTCAGTATTATCAATAATATATTTAATTTTTTCATTTAAATCCATAAAATATCTCCTCCATATACTAAACCACAAAAAGGATACAACTGATGTTAAAAAGATACAAGGGTATGAAATCAAAAATTATGTTCTTTGACAGAATTTAGCCTATCTAAAATATTCGACATTAGGTTTTCTAAATAATCAATTTTTTTATATAAAATACTGCTCTTATTGTCTTCCCTGTAAATATAGCTTGCTTTTTTATTTAACTCTTCTGACAGGTTATTGATATCTTCCATTAATGCATTTACATTTCCATTAAGGCTTCCAATCTGGTTTTTAGTCTTGGATAATTTTTGATCTAATTTCTTGGTTGCATAGCTGAACCGTTCAATGAATTCCTTGCCCTGTTCCTCTAAGAAAATATTTAAAAGGTTATTTGGAGTTAAGGGGTTATTCCTTCCATCCCCCCTTATCATATACAAACCTTTTGCAGTACAGTAAGGCTTGTATTCTCCACTAGGTATTTCTATCCTATAGAAAGGCTTGTCATCCAGATTTTCAATAAAGATCTTTACCTCAATTTCAGGGATGCAGGACTGGGCCTTACTTATTATCTTTAATTTTTCATCGTCCCCAATATGACATCCAACAACTTTCCCTCTTTGCAATCCATTATTTTCTATTTCATCTATGCCTATTAAAATAGTGCCACCAATTTTGGAATTGGCAAAAGCAACTATATCCCTGCATTTTAACCCCTCAATACTTCTTTTATAATCCAGGTGGTTGCTTTCCTGGTTATTTAATAGCTGCCTTGCCCTATCAGAAATGCCTTTAAATTCTTTTACCTTCAATTTCTTTACCCTGAGAAATCACTTAAAATACTTGTTTAAATATTAGCTAAAATAATAGTGTTTAGCAAATTTTCCTGATGATTTAAATTGAGTTCCTTAATATCTTCTAATAAAGATATTTCCAGCTAAAATCTAGTCTTCTATGCTCATGGATGCAATTATATCCACTCCACTATCAAGTAAGTCTTTGGCTATTACTTCTCCTGACTTAATGGGAGCTTTTACTTTTTTCTCTTTTACCTTGTTAATTAATTCCTTTATTATTCCTTTAGGTGCTGGGGCTCTGCTCCTTACCGGAAGTCTCTTAAATTTCCGGGAGTCAATTGAAATAGTAGTGGTAAGTATTCTGGTAGGATTTATAATTTCCTTTTCTGCAAAATCTTTTCCCCTTTTACACTGGTTACCTTCAATAGCCTCTATACCTTCCTTATTGTATGTTGCTGACATCTGGCATCCGATTGGACAAATTATGCAAGTTAATTTCTTTTTCATATCTTTTTTAGATTAAATTTTATTTCTTTTTTTTCAGTTAAGTTGTATTGTTTAAAATCTTTACTCTTGACCTTCAAGAAAACCAATTCTCCTGGGGTAATGTACTTCTTCTTTCTTTTAAAATGTGTATTTTCAATGATTACATTTACTTCAGTACAATATATATTTGGCCTTATCCTGAAGGTTACATCTGATTTCCCTGAAACTTTATGGGGAACTACATATCCTATACCATTTCCAGCACCAACCCTAATACCTGCTTTTGTTTTAGCTTTTTCTTTAATAAAAGATACTGCATTTTCTGCAGCCACATACCCATCCCTGGTCACATTATCTACTAAATCATTTACATATAAAGAATTGCCACAGGAGAAAATACCTTCAGTAGAAGTCATCAGGTTTTCGTCTACTACCGGCCCGCCACTGTAGCCGTCAATTTCGATGCCGCAAGTTTTAGAGAGCTCATTTTCAGGAATAAGCCCCACTGATAATAATAATGTATCGCATTCTATCTTCTTTTTAGTTTTTACAATATTTAAATGCCTGTCCACTTCCGATATTTCTACCGCCTGCAACCTCTTTTTTCCATATATATTGGTAACCGTATGCGACAGAAACAAAGGGATGTCGTAATCATCCAGGCACTGGTAAATATTACGTTTTAGTCCAGTTGAAAATGGCATAAGCTCATAAACACCTTCTACCCTGCATCCTTCCAAGGTAAGCCTTCTTGCCATTATAAGGCCTATATCGCCTGACCCCAGAACCACTATTTTCCTTCCCGGCAGGTAACCTTCTATGTTTATCATTTTCTGCACTAGCCCTGCAGTAAAAATGCCGGCAGGCCTTGAGCCTGGGATATTTATGGCCCCTCTTGTCTTTTCCCTGCAACCCAGTGCAAGTATTATGGATTTTGCGTTTATTTTTTTAATGCCACAACTTTTCCCGGTTACTGTTATGATTCTATCCTTATCTATGGAGAGAGCCATGGTATCAAGCATTGCCTCTGTCCTGGCTTTTTTTATCTTATCAATAAAGACTTGTGCATACTCTGGACCGGTAAGCTCCTCTTTAAATATTTCAAGGCCAAACCCGCTATGTATGCACTGGGGAAGTATTCCCCCCAGGAAATATTCCCTTTCAATTATAATTACATCTTTTAACCCCAGCTCTTTTGCCCGTGCAGCCGCTGCCAGCCCTCCAGGACCTCCACCGATTATCGCTAGCTCATATTCTTTGCCCATCATGGTAGCCTTCCTTCTAAAATATATGAACCGTGGCCTTTTTTGGTTACCTCATCCATGGAAATATTTAACTCCCTTGAAAGTATCCTTAAAATCCTCATGGTACAATATCCCCCCTGGCACCTTCCCATGCCTACCCTGGTCCTGAATTTTATTCCATCAAGGGTTTTTGCGCCTCTCCTTATAGCTTCAATTACTTCTGCCTCAGATACTTTTTCACATCTGCACACTATGTTCCCATAATTATTATCTCTACCATAAAGTCTTTTGCTCTTTTCCATATCCTGCTGGTCAAACTTTATAACCTTCTCCCTTATGGGATTAAAGGATTTGTTACTGTTAAATTCTATCCCTGATTCTTTCAGCAGGTCTACAACCATTTCAGAAATAGAAAATGCGCAAGTCAAGCCTGGTGACTGGATCCCTGCAACATTTATAAATTTATGGTTAATAGGTGAAGGAGAAATTCTAAAATCATTGGTATCCGATACTGCCCTCGGCCCTGAAAAGCTGGCAATAACTTTTCCGAAAGGAATTCCAGTAAAATACTTGCTGGCCTTCTCCTTAATTTCACGGTAGCTTCTAGCATCTGTAGAGACATCCCCTTTCTCTGCTTCCACATAGTTGGGGCCAACCAGCAAATTTTTATCAACTGTAGGAGTTAGGAGTATGCCTTTAGATTTTTTGGCCTTACCTTTAGTTACAGGAAAATTTATATGATTTACAAATCCAAAGGTTTCTTTATCTAAAAGATAGTATTGCCCCTTTATGGGCTGTATACCAAAGCTCACATCCCTAATCATTGAAGCAACCTCATCTGAATAAATGCCTGCAGCATTTATAATATATTCTGACTCTAAAATATATTTTCCTGTATTTATAAAAAAATTTCCGGAAAAATTTATACTCTTTACCTCATTTTCAAATAAAAAATCAATACCATTTGCAGCCGCATTCTCATACAGGGCTATTGCTGCCCCATAAGGGGAGACTATGCAGGAATCCCCAGCATAAAGTGAAGCACAGACCTCTTTTGATACCCTGGGTTCCATCCCCCTTATTTTTCCATTGCCCTCTATTATGGCTATATCTATTAGGCCATTTTCTTTTCCCTGCCTGTACAGCTTTTCCAATTGGCCAATATTTTTTTTATCAATTGTATTTACCAGGGAACCTATATTCTTTACCTGTATACCAAGTTCCTGGGAATTTTCTCTAAAAAGCTTGTTGCCCTTATGTGATAACTTCAACTTCAGGCTGCCAGCTTCACCAGCATATCCAGCATGGATAATTCCACTATTGGCTTTGGTAGTTCCCCATCCGACATCAGCTTCTTTTTCAATTACTGTCACTTTTTTATTATATTTGCTCAGGTTTCTGGCAATAGCGCAGCCTATAATGCCTGCCCCTATAATAGCAATATCGGTTTTGATAATTCTCTTGCTCATATTCAATAAACCTTACAATCAAAATATATTTTATTCAAGAATAATAAATTATAGTTTTTTGAATACCTAAGCCCAATTGCCAGCTAAACTATCTATCAGTATTTACAGGTAAGATTTTAGAAAAAGTTATTTGATAAGTACCAAAAGCCTTTAAGGAATTAGAAATTTTTTTAGTCTCTGGACCAGTTCCTGGCTCTGGCAACTGCTTTTTCCCAGCCGGAGTATAGCTCTTCCCTCAACTTTTTGCTTATCTGGGGGAAATATTGCCTAAAATTAATATTGTCCCTGACCTCTGCCGGCCCACTCCACACCCCAACACCAATAGCAGTCCCGTACATGGCTCCCATAGAAGTTATTTCTTCTGTATCAAATTTCTTTATCTTAATTCCGCTAAGATCTGCAAGCACCTGGCAAAAAAGTTCGTTCCTGGTAACTCCCCCATCAATGCTTAACTGGCTTATATTCATTTCAGTATCTTTTCTTACTGCCTTTATAACGTCTGCAGTCCGGTAGCCCATTGAGTCCACTGCTGCCTTTACAATATCATTTTTTGAGGTAGCCCTAGTTATCCCGATAATTAGCCCCCTGGCATAAGGATCCCAAAAAGGCGCTCCCATACCTGTAAATGCAGGAACCATAAACAAATCTTTTTGATAGCTTATATCCGCGGCCAGTTTCTCTATTTCATCATAACTTCCAATTATACCCAGGCCCTCTTTGAGCCACTGGAAAACACTTCCAGTATTATAAACTGGACCTTCTAAGGCATACGAAGTTTCATTGCCGTCATTATAAAATATAGTTGATAGAAGGCCGCTGTTGCTGATAATTTTTTCTTTGCCTGTATTTACCATAATAAAAGAACCTGTACCAAAAGTGGCTTTTATATCCCCCCTGTCAAAACATCTATGTCCAAACAATGCTGCCTGCTGGTCTCCAAACACACAGCAAATTGGAATTTCAGACCTAAATGGGGAATCCAGTTTAGTTTTCCCGAAAATTCCATTCCCATAACAGGGGAGAACTTCTGGTAATATTTTTTTAGGAACATTAAATATTTCCAACAATTCATCATCCCAGCAGAGGCTGGAAATGTTAAATAGCAAGGTCCTGCTGGCATTAGAATAGTCCGTAAGATGCTTTCCGGTTAACTTAAAAATGATAAAGCTGTCCACAGTTCCGAAAGCAAGCTTTCCCGTTTCTGCTAAATTTTTTATATCAGAATTATTCTCCAGAGCCCATTCAATCTTTGTAGCTGAAAAATAAGGGTCAATGGTAAGCCCTGTTTTTTGCTTAACAATATTCTCATACCCTTCCTCTTTTAGCTTCCTGCATTTATGTGCTGTCCTCCTGTCCTGCCATACAATCAGGTTGGAACAAGGCATCCCGCTAACCTTTTCCCAAAAAGCCACAGATTCCCTCTGGTTGGTAATACCAATAGCCAAAATATTTTCCGGGTTTATTTCCCCTTTTTCAATAGCCTTATTTATAACTAATTTAGCCTTTTCCCAGATTTCTTCAAGATTTTCTTCGACCCAGCCGGATCTGGGATAAACCTGCTTTATAGGCTCAAAAGACTGAGAATGTATGGAACCGTCCAGCCTAAATATTAGAAACCTAACCGAAGTCGTCCCTAAATCAAGCACTCCTATAAGTACTTCTTTTTTTAAGTCTTTCTCCAGTAGCCGGGGTTTAGTTTTTATGTGAAACTGCCCCTTCGATAGTACTACTATCTTCTCCACCTCCAGAGATTATTTACCTTTTATATTATAATAAATGAAATAATTTTTATTAAATTTTTATCCAAGGTTTATTTAATATTTTATCTTATTTTATAAAATTTTAAAAAATATTTTCAATTTTAATAATAACT
>CAYREF010000049.1:0-14085 GCA_964423265.1 uncultured Actinomycetota bacterium | reverse complement strand
ATAAGCTTATCTTAAAGGTGCTGGATGGGGCAAAATTTGTTGATGGAGAACTAAAGGAGGGGGTGGCTGCTTAATGAAATGTTGGAGGGTATGTGATTCCTAATCCACAACATTTGACAGTACCTCTATCGAGCACCACTACACTAAAGTTAGGCATCCCTTAACCAATGGATTTGTAGAAAGATTCTAAAAGGGCTATCTTAGAAGAATTCTACCAGCCTTCCGTGCTTAAAAAAATATTTAGCAGCTTTAAGATGATTTGAGCAAGTTTCTATATTTTTATAATTTCTAAAGAACACATCAAGGTTATAGAACCAGAGGTTTAAAACCTTGTGATCTTTTATATAAATATGGTGACTTTTTATCATTATCACCATAATATTAAGTTTATTCCTGGAGGGAGTTGAACTGTAAGCACCAAGCTTAGATAGCTAATTAATACTTTATTAATTTAATTAATTTAATTATAATTTTCATATATTGCAAATAAACTTGGAGAAATTTTTATGAGAAATATTAGCAAGATTGCACCAGACTGGTGGGACTACACCACATTAGATAAAGATATTTTAATAGAGGCTGCAAAACTTAAAACTAAAGATATAAAAAATTTATCTAGAAATGGTTTTAAGATAAGATTTTTTGATACTATTGAATCTTTCTATACCGCAGAAGCATTAGAATACATCCAGGTATGTCGTAAATCTACTTCTGACAACCCGAAAGGTATTTGCGGACCAATAGGGCCTGTTGAGCAATTGCCTTTAGTTGCAAAAATTGTGAATGACCTAGATATTAATATAAAAGATGGTCACTTTTGGGCAATGGATGAATGGTGTATTAATGGTAAAGAGGTAAATACCAATAATCCATTAAGTTTCAAAAAAACTAATATGGATCTTTGGTATAACAAAATAAGAGAAGATCTAAAAATGCCTTTAGAAAATTTACATTTTCCTACTGTTAAAAATTTAAAAGAATATTCTAAATCTTATAACCAAATAAAATGTTTATTAATGCAAGGCGGCCAAGGAGAAACTAAGCACTGGGCTTTTAATGATCCGGTAAAACGAAAAGGAGAATATAAGGAAAATCCTCCTTCCCCAGAAGATTACAAAAAGCTTTCGGCAAGAATTGTTAATTTACATCCATTAACTTTACTACAAAACGCTAGAACTTCCAGTGGTGGAGAAATATATAAAATCCCGTCTTCTGCTTTAACTGTTGGTCCAACCGAAACTTGGAAATCTGAAAATGTTTCTATTTGGCATGCGGGAGTACACGATAACTCATTCGGGATGCGTTTGACAACATATATGATTTCAAAAAAGATAATGGATACATCCGTTCCAATGTCTTTACTTGCTAGTCACCCAAGTGTAATTTTTAACTTTTTTAGACCTGCTTTAGAAAAATTTGATTCTGAATCAGGAATGCACTAATAAAATATAATTATATTTATTACAACTAGCGGAGGTGTTAATATTGAAAGTTTTAGCAGTAGGAGCTCACCCAGATGACCTAGAGATACTATGCGCAGGAACGCTTGCGCGCTATGCAAAAGAAGGAAATGAAGTATACATGTGTCATGTTTGTGACGGAAATAAGGGAAGCTTAGAACACACATCTAAAGAAATTGCAAAGATTAGGGATAAGGAAGCCAAAAAATCAGCAAAAGTGATAGGAGCTACACCTTTATGGGCTGGAATATCAGATGGGGAAGTGGTAGTGGATTTAAAATCAAGGGAAAGAATAATAGATGTAATAAGGCAAGCGGACCCCAACCTTATTATCACGCATTCTCCAAATGATTACCATTCTGACCATGTTAATACCAGCAAGCTGGTATTTGAAGCAACTTATCTTGCAAATCTTAAGTTATGGAAAACAGAATATGATGCTTCAACTAAACTCCCATACCTGTATTACATGGACACATTAGCTGGAATAAATTTTGAGCCACAGGAATATGTTGACATAACAGATACCATTGATACAAAAATAGAGATGATGCTAAAAATGCAGTCACAGCTTGGCTGGCTTGAAGATATGCATAATTGCAAAGCGCCCGATTTTATAAAGACAGTAGCAGAATTTAGAGGATTCCAAGCAGCAGTGCCTTATGCAGAAGCATTTGTACAGCAAAAAATGTATCCACAGGGATTAACTAAAAGGGTATTACCATAAAAATTGAAAATAATTATATTTATTTTCAAATAATTGATCAGGGGAGTCTCTTTCATCTCTCCCCTGAGGCAAAATGGAGCCTGGATACTCCATAAAGCGCATGGAGTTTCGCCTGACCTTCGAGGGCGAGTTTTATAAACTATTATACAATCGAGACCTTTTTCAGAAACCCCGGTAGCAGCCCCGCAAGCAGTATCATCCACCATAACTACGACATCGGTGGGTATACTTCATTTTCCTCTTTTTTTGTTTTTAAACTAATATATTATTTCAATACCATATAAATTTTTTATTCCCATAGTCAAGCCTTTATTAATATCTTTATCTGTAATAATTCTATTGCAATTTTTTATCTTTCTTATATTCAACATAGCTGTTTTAAAAAATTTACTGCTACCTGCAAGCAGGTTTATATTTTTGATTTTTCAAATATTTTGTTAAGAATATACTCATTTATTTATTTGAGGTAGTCAACATATGCTTATTGGATATTCCCGCGGTTGAGATGAAAGCCATATCAATATTAATATTTTCTAAAAATTCCACTACCCATTTGCCGCAATACATGTTAAATCAAGCTTTCAGCTCACCGCGGTAGAAATAATTTTTATATCAGGATACTTTAACGACTTGCATAGAATGGCCGGAGAGTTAGTAATAATATTTAAATCAAGAAAATTTAGTTTGTTTGTGCAAGTTTTTTTCTGTACTTTCATCCATCACTATCTCCAAGGACCTACCTAATACTATGTAATATATACGTAATTGCGTAAATATATAGAGTAATGGCTCGAGTGAAGTCTGGGGCTTCTTTTACTTCCCCAATTCGGGTTTAGTTGCCTTGTATTTTATGGTTCTTTAATGCATGATGGTTTGAAAAAATTAATAAAGCCCTAGAAGAGGAATTTTTCCAGTTGGGGGAAGAATCCGAAAAAACGGTAAAAGGAAAGGAATATCCCAAATATATTAAGTAGCTATTTTTTTCCCTTCAGCCCGTAAACATAGCCTCCCCGGTATCCTTCCAGGGTATGAGAAGTTATAAAAGCCTTGGGATCTATGCTGAAAATAATTTTGTTTACCCTTGATAAATTTTTTTCCCGGCATATTACATTTATTATCCTTACATTACCTTCTTTACCGCTCCCGCTATAACAGGTAGCACCAAATCCTTCTTCCCTTAGCATGTTCTCAACTTCTTTACTATTATTCTTAGAAATAATATTTGTACTAACCAGGTCCCTTGAGAGTTTTTCAGCAATCTTTATGCCCACTAAAGTACCTACAGCAAACCCAGCCCCATAAGAGAGAATGCCGTAAAAATTATTTATGTCCTGCACTACTCTCGCTATAACAGCAATAAAAATGCTGACTTCAAAAAAGCCAACCACGGCAGCAAAGATTTTCCGCCGCCTGATAATCATGTTAAATCTGATTGTACCCAGGGTAACATCAACCACCCTACCAATAAAAATTAATCCTGCCCATAAAATAGTTTCCATATTCTCCCATTAGATAGATTAACATTCGTGCCCATTTTAACATGGGCACAAAGTTTTATTTAGTGTCAAATTTAAGCTTTTTGCCTTCAGGACCTGTTGTTCCCACTACTACGTGGTCTCCTTCTTTAATTTCACTATTTAGCAGTTTCATGGCCAGTACATTCTGTATTTCCTTCTGGATAACCCTTTTTAGGGGCCTTGCGCCATAAACAGGATCAAACCCTTCCTTGGCCAAAAGCTCTCTTGCTCCACCGGTAACCTCGATGGTAAGTTTTTTCTCTTTTAGCACTTTTTCTAAATCCTTTATTTGTATGTCAACTATATTTTTAATTTGTTCAATACCCAAACGGTGGAATATGATAATGTCATCAACCCTGTTTAAAAACTCGGGCTTAAAATGATCTTTTAAGGCACCGGTTACCCTTTTTTTCATTTCTTCTTCTCCACCCTTGGGTTTCAAGTCAGTTATCCATTGACTGCCAATATTAGAGGTCATAATAATCACGGCATTCTTAAAGTCTACCGTCTTGCCATGCCCGTCAGTCAACCTGCCGTCCTCCATAATCTGTAGCAGTATGTTAAAAACATCATTATGAGCTTTTTCAATCTCATCCAATAATATGACACTGTAAGGTTTCCTCCTTATGGCTTCTGTAAGGTATCCTCCTTCTTCATAACCAACATAGCCTGGAGGGGCACCTATAAGCCTGGATACTGTATGCTTTTCCATATATTCTGACATGTCAAGCCTTACCATAGCCCTTTCATCATCAAACATAAATTCTGCTAAAGCCTTAGACAGTTCTGTTTTACCTACCCCTGTAGGCCCAAGAAATATAAATGAGCCTATAGGCCTATTAGGGTCCTGGAGTCCTGCTCTTGCTCTTCTAATGGCATTAGAAACTGCAGTAATTGCTTCATCTTGTCCCACTACCCGTTGTTTTAGCCTTTCTTCCATATGTACAAGTTTTTCAATTTCTGCTTCCATCAACCTGGAGACAGGTATTCCAGTCCATTTAGAAACTGTTTCAGCAATGTCCTCTTCCTCAACTTCTTCTTTTAACATTTTTTCGTCCTTTTGGAGTTCGGCTAATCTCTTGTTTTCTTTCTCCAGCTTCTTTTGCAGTTCAAGTAATTTTCCATACCTCAGCTCAGCCGCTTTCTGTAAATCTGTATTCCTTTCAGCTTTTTCAGCTTCTGTCTTTGTACGGTCAATTTCTTCTTTTAGGCTTCTAATCTTTTGTATAACCTCTTTTTCTTCATTCCAATGCGCTTTCATGGCATTACTTTTCTCTTTTAAGTCAGAAAGCTCCTTCTGAAGCTTTTTCATTCTATTTTTAGAACCCTTGTCCTTTTCTTTTTTTAGCGCCTGCTCCTCTATCTCTAATTGTTTTATCCTTCTCTCAATTTCGTCAATTTCTGTGGGCATGCTGTCTATTTCAATCCTTAATCTTGAAGCTGCCTCATCTATCAAATCTATAGCTTTGTCTGGCAAATACCTATCTGATATATACCTGTTTGAAAGCACGGCAGCAGAAATTAATGCTGCATCTTTTATCCTGACTCCGTGGTGCACCTCATATTTTTCCCTGATCCCCCTAAGAATCGAGATAGTGTCTTCTACAGAAGGTTCATTTATAATTACTGGCTGAAACCTTCTTTCAAGGGCAGCATCTTTTTCTATGTGTTTCCTATATTCATCCAGGGTAGTAGCTCCAATTGCATGCAATTCACCCCTAGCCAACATGGGCTTTAGCATATTGGAAGCATCTACAGCCCCTTCAGCTGCTCCGGCTCCAACTACAGTATGCAGCTCATCTATAAACATTATTATATTTCCTTCCGACTTAGAGATTTCCTTCAGCACTGCTTTTAACCTATCCTCAAATTCACCCCGGTATTTAGCTCCTGCAACAATTGAACCCATATCAAGGGAAATAACCTTTTTGTCTTTCAAGCCTTCAGGTACATCTCCGGTTACTATCCTTTGGGCCAAACCTTCAACAATTGCTGTTTTCCCTACTCCTGGGTCTCCTATAAGAACAGGGTTGTTTTTAGTCCTTCTGGATAATACCTGGATAACCCTTCTTATTTCGTCATCCCTTCCTATCACCGGGTCAAGTTTTCCTTTTCTAGCAAGTTCAGTAATGTCCTTTCCATATCTTTTAAGTGCCTGGTATTTTTCTTCAGGACTTTGATCTGTGACCCTCTGGCTGCCCCTTATATTTACCAGTATGCTGTAAATCATATCTTTATCTGCTCCATGGGATTTTAAAATATTCCCCACTCTACCAGGGCTCTCAGCCATAGATATTAATATATGCTCCGTACTTACATAATCATCCTTCAAGCTTTCTGCCTCTTTAAATGCATTATCTAATATCTCATTAAGCTGGGGGCTGATATATATCTGTGTACCTCCCCCTGACACTTTTGGCAACTTCTCAATTATTTCTGCTAGTTCATTTTTCAAATCATCTATGTTTATTTCCAATTTCTTGAGAATTGGATTTATTATATTCTTACTATCTTCAAGCAGTGCAGCCATTACATGCACATCTTCAATACTTTGATGTCCATGCTCTGAGGCAATCCTTTGTGCTCTGGAAAGAGCCTCCTGTGCTTTTATTGTAAATTTATCTATTTGCATTTATTTCACCTCTTATCTACACAACAATTTTAGCCCTGGGATTTTCTCCATAACTTTTGGTAAAATCCTCTAAGCTTTTTTCTTGCTGCTTAGTTAAATTCTCTGGAAGCATAATCCTGATTTTTGCATACAGGTCTCCTGTTCCCTTTCTTTTTATTCTGGGCATACCTTTGCCTTTAAGTCTCAAGGTTTTGCCCCCTTGAGTCCTGGAAGGTAGTTTAGCCATAACCTTTCCGCCAAATGTGGGTATGTCTATTTTCCCTCCATAAAGCGCTTCCTTAATTGTAACCGGTATCTCACAATAGAGGTCATCGCCTTTCCTGGTAAAAAATGGATGATCTGCTATATTTACAACTAAGTAAAGATCTCCGCTTTGGCCTCCGGCCTGGCTAGGGTTGCCTTCACCGGCTACTCTTATCTTTCCTCCATCTTTTATGCCTTTTGGTATCTTAACATTAACATTCCTGGTTTTTCCGCCTTTCTGTAGCCTCAAAGATCTCTGGGTACCAAAATATGCTTCCCGTAAAGTAATAGTTATACTGGATTGAAGGTCCTGCCCTTTTATATTTTGCCTTCTTGTTTTTTGCCTTTGGCCTCCAAATTGGGAACCGAAATTAGAGAAGCCAGAATCCTTAGCTCCCCTTCCAAAAAACATTTCAAAAAAATCAGAAAAGCCTCCACCGCCCAGATCTTCAAAATTAAATCCGGCTCCGCTAAAGTCACGGCTATAGGCTCTTCTTCCACCACCAGGCCTTCCAGCATTAGCATATTGTTTCCAGTTAGACCCAAGCTGGTCATACCTTTTTCTTTTCTCAGGGTCCTTTAATACCTCGTATGCTTCCCCTATTTCTTTAAATTTTTCTTCAGCTTTTGGATTATCAGGGTTAGCATCAGGATGGTATTTCCTGGCCAATTTTCTATATGCTTTTTTTATCTCATCCTGGGTTGCGTTCTTTCCTACCCCAAGAACTTTGTAGTAATCCTTATATTCAACCATATACTAATCACCTATGTTTTTTTCTCTTAATAATACCTGCCCATAGCTTTTAAGCTATGGGCAGGTATACTATTTATTTCTTTCTACCGCAGAAGCTTATTTGCCTGAAATCTGTATCTTCTTCGGCCTCTTCACTTCTGCTTTTGGAACATTTATCTCCAAGACTCCATCTTTGTATGAAGCCTTTATCTTATCCTCTTTAATAGGAACACCGATATTAAATGACCTGTAGAATGAACCATAGCTTCTTTCCAGCCTTACGAAATCTTTTTCCTTTTCTTCTTTTTCATACTTTCTCTTACCTTTAATGATTAACTGGTTTTCCTCTACAGATACATCTATATCTTCTAGCTTCATACCTGGAAGATCTGCCCTTAAGGTTACCTCTTTATCAGTCTCTTTTATATCTACTTCTGGCGCCCATACAGCAGATCTTTTCTCTTGGGTTTTTTCTGTTCCTTCAAACCATCTTCCTATCTCATCTCTTAACTGGACAAGGTCACTAAACGGATCCCATCTTACAATTGGCATGATACTTCCTCCTTTCAATCATAAGTCAGGTTTATTTGTTTTCCTCATCTTCAGCTTCAAATTCAGCGTCTATCACGTCTTCGTCTTCTTTTTCACCGCTTTGCTGCTGCCCGCCACCTTGCTGTCCTCCGCCGGTAGCTCCCTGGCTTCCAGCGCCGGGACCAGCTTGTCCAGCCTGGCCAGCACCAGCCTGTGCATATAACTTCTGAGATAAGTCATTCTGTAGCTTCTGAAGTTTTTCAGTTTCGCTCTTTATATCAGCTACATTATCTTTATCCAGGACATCCCTTAATGCCTTAACCTGATTATCAATTTGAGACTTCATGTCTGAGGGAGTCTTATCTCCCAGATCCTTCATCAATTTCTCAGTTGAATAGATCAGGTTGTCAGCAGTGTTCCTAGCATCAATGAGCTCTCTTCTCTTCTTATCGTCATCTGCATGTTCTTTGGCTTCATTTACCATCTTGTCTATCTCGTCCTCTGACAAATGCGAAGTAGCAGTAATGGTAATTTTTTGTTCCTTTCCGGTAGCAGTATCTTTTGCCGATACATTAACTATACCGTTTGCATCTATATCAAAGGTTACTTCAATCTGGGGAACACCTCTTGGTGCAGGGGGTATTCCATCTAGTCTAAACCTTCCAATAGTTTTATTATCCTTTGCCATTTCCCTTTCACCCTGAAGAACATGGATATCCACACTAGTCTGGTTATCAGCAGCAGTGGTAAATATTTCGCTCTTCTTGGTTGGTATGGTGGTATTTCTTTCTATCAGCTTTGTAAATACTCCACCCAGAGTTTCAATGCCTAATGAAAGCGGAGTTACATCCAGGAGTACCACATCTTTTACGTCACCTTTTAATACTCCTGCCTGTACACCTGCTCCAATAGCTACAACTTCATCAGGATTAACGCCCTTGTGGGGATCTCTTCCAGTATAGTCTTTTACCAATTTCTGGATCACAGGCATCCTGGTAGCCCCGCCTACCAATATAACTTCATCAATTTCATTTTTCTTAAGATTTGCATCTTTTAATGCTTTTTCTAATGGCCCTTTGCACCTTTCTGTTAGGTCTTCAGTTAATTGTTCAAATTTGGACCTGGTTATCTTCGTTTCCAGATGCTTTGGCCCATTTGCATCTGCAGTAATAAAAGGCAAGCTTACGTTGGTCTCAGTTACACTTGAAAGTTCTATCTTTGCCTTCTCAGATGCTTCTATCAGTCTTTGCAGGGATTGCCTGTCTTTCCTCAGATCTATGCCCTGCTCTTTCTTAAACTCATCAGCAAGGTAATTCATAATCCTGTCATCATAGTCATCTCCGCCAAGGTGCATATCCCCGTGGCTTGCTTTTACTTCAAAAACACCTTCTCCAACTTCAAGCACGGATACATCAAAAGTACCCCCGCCTAAGTCAAATACCAGTATTTTTTCTTCCCCTTTCTTCTCCAAGCCATATGCAAGGGATGCTGCTGTAGGCTCATTTATGATTCTTAAAACATTAAATCCAGCAATTTTACCTGCATTCTTGGTTGCTTGCCTTTGAGCATCATTAAAGTAAGCAGGAACAGTAATAACTGCATCCTTTGCTTCCTGGCCCAAGTAATCTTCTGCATCCCTCTTCAACTTTTGCAATATCATAGCTGAAACTTCCTCAGGAGTGTACTTTTTATCCCCCATCTTAACTTCAGCTAGGTCATTCCTACCTTTTGATACATTGTAGGATACTATTTTCCTTTCACTTTCAACTTCACCATATTTTCTACCTATAAACCTTTTAATAGAATAAATAGTATTCTCAGGATTCAGCGCGGCTTGCCTTTTTGCAAGTTGGCCTACCAGCCTTTCGCCTTTTTTGGTAATGCCAACCACAGAAGGCGTAGTCCTTCCACCTTCACTATTCTGTATAACAGTTGGCTTGCCGCCTTCCATAACTGCAATACAAGAATTTGTTGTTCCTAAGTCAATTCCTACTGCTTTAGCCATATATATCTACCTTCCCTTTCTAAATTTTATTTATCTTCTTCTTCATCTTTAATTTTTACCAAATAATTTTTGAAACAATCAACAACATCATCAGGACACTTATCCATTATTACCCTGTCTCTTCTCCTAATCAAAACAATTATAGAACGCAAATTCATGCCCTGGTCATACATGAGTTCCCTCACATACTCAAGCCACTTTATATCGCTCTTTGAATAATAACGCTTTCTGCCCCTCCGCAGGGGACAAACCAGCATAAATTTTTCATAATAATACAGTGTCCTGCTATTAACACCTAGAAACTCGGCTACAAGTTCAATCGGATAACTTTTATCCTCTTCATTAAACAATATTTTTCACCGACCTTGGCTTAAGTTTATATAATAAAAATAACATTGTCAATAACATTATAAAGAATTTTTTAAAAAATGCAAAATTAATTTTTCACTTTAAACGAAAAATAATTTTCTTCCCAGTTTTTAGAAATTATAAATAAAAAGTACCTTTTTTGCCAATTTTCTTTTTTACTTACAATAACAATGATAATATAATTTATCTCTAAACTTGGTAAGGAGCCAGAAATTAAAGAATTAAAATCATTAATAAAATACATAAAAAAACACAAGCCAGCATTTACCATAAGCATTATATGCATTTTAATAACTGACCTTCTCTCCCTTCTCATACCGTGGATACTTAAGCTAGCTATCGATGGTATTAAAAACAGGCCGCAGTCCGTTGACCTCCTTCTTTTTAGCGGAATGCTGGTGGCTGTAGCCTGCATGCAGGGGATTTTCAGGTTTTTTATGAGAAAGCTCCTTATTAGTATATCCAGAAAGATTGAATATAGCCTCAGGACTGATTTCTTTTCCCATCTTCAAAAAATACATTCCTCTTTTTTTACTAATACTAGGACTGGAAGCATTATGGCATTGATTACAAACGACCTTGAGGCAGTGAGGAACTTTCTTGGTCCTGGAATAATGAATCTTTTTAACACCATATTCGTGTTCACCTCTACATTAACTGTGATGTTTTTAATAGATATAAAACTATCTTTGTATTCGCTTATTGCCATTCCCATACTTCCAATTCTGGTAAGCAAGCTAAGCTCCCTGCTTTACTCCCGGTTTAAAAAATCCCAGGAGCAATATGCAGCACTTTCTGCCAGAACCCAGGAAAGCATTGCTGGAATTAAAGTCATAAAATCCTTTGCCCAGGAAGAGCATGAGAAAGAGGTTTTTGCTGGCCTTAACCAGGAATATGTAGAAAAGAATCTTTCCCTGGCCAAAATCAGGGCGGCGTTCTGGCCATCCATGATATTCGTAGGCGGCATAGGCACACTGGTAGTTTTATTTATTGGAGGAAGACAAGTTATAAGGGGAGCCTTGACCCTGGGGCAATTTGTACAATTTAGCTCCTATATAGGCTCTATTGCCTGGCCTCTTATTTCACTGGGATGGGTTATAAACCTTATCCAGAGAGGCTCGGTTTCCATTAAGAGGATAAATAAGATATTTGACATAGAGCCTGAAATAAAATCACCTGTAAAGCCAAAAAAGGTAGGGCAAATCAAAGGCAACATAAAATTTGAAAATGTATATTTTAAATATGGAGATAAATCCGGCTATGATGAATACATCCAAAAAAATCTAATGGATGAAAAGCTTTTGGCAGGGCGCCCCAGCAATGGCTGGGTAGTAGAAAATATAAATTTTGAAGTCAGGCAGGGAATGCAACTGGGAATAGTAGGATTTACAGGCAGCGCAAAATCAACCCTACTTAACCTTATTCCCAGGCTTTACGACCCCCAAAAAGGTAGCATATATATTGACGGAGTTAATATAAAGCAAATCAGACTGGAAAAGCTTAGGTCTTCCATTGGCTATGTTAAGCAGGAGCCATTCCTATTTTCAAGGTCCATCAAAGATAATATCTTATTCGGTAGTGCCAATAATTTTAAGGCTAGTGAAATTGATAAAAAAATTGAGCATGCTTCCAGGGTATCGCACCTGCATGAAGATATAACAGATTTCCCTGACAGGTATAATACTGTTATCGGAGAACGCGGCGTTACCCTCTCAGGTGGCCAAAAGCAAAGGCTGGCTATAGCCAGGGCATTACTTGTTGACCCTTCCCTCCTTATATTAGACGATTCTTTTTCCAATATTGATACCGGTACAGAAGAACTGATATTAAAGGACCTAAAGAAAAATACCAGAGGCAAAACCACGATCATAGTTTCTCACAGAATATCAACTATAAAGGATTCAGACCTGATTATGGTCATGGATGAAGGAAAAATTGTTGAAATAGGAGACCACCAGCAATTGCTTGACCGGTGCAGTATTTACCAGAAGCTATACTACAGGCAGCAACTTTCTGAAGAACTGGAGGAAGAACTATGAGCAGAGAAAATATTGAAAAAAGCCTGGACAGAAAAACAGTAAAAAAACTATTAAATTACATAAAGCCATATAAACTTTTGCTAATTTTTACTGTTTTTATGCTTCTTCTTACTGCAGGCCTTCAGATACTAGGTCCTTTTCTTGTAAAGCTGGCCATAGACCAGTATATAACGCCAGGCAAATTAGAGGGTTTTATCTACATAGCCCTGCTGTACGGCCTGGTTATCCTATTTGAATTTATAATAAGGTATTTCCAGCAATACTTCACCGAACTTTTGGGCCAGAGGATAATGTATGACATGAGGACAGATATTTTTTCCCACATACATAGGATGCCCCTGTCATTCTTTGACAAAAACCCGGTAGGAAGAATTATGACCAGAGTTACCACTGATGTACAAACCCTAAACGAGATGCTTTCTTCAGGAATTGTCACCTTATTTGGGGATGTATTTATGATTCTGGGAATAATGGCTATTATGCTTAGCTTAAATTTGAAACTCTCGCTCATAACTTTTTCTGTCCTTATATTCCTGGCTGCTGCCACTTTTGTGTTCCGCTCCAAAGTAAGGAAAACATTCAGGATTATAAGGGCAAAGATTTCAGCTATTAACTCTTATCTGCAGGAATCTATATCGGGGATTAATACTATAAAGATATTTAACCGGGAAAAGAAAAATGAACAGGAGTTTGAAAACCTTAATAAGGGATATCTTGGCGCTTACCTAAAAACTGTCTTCTACTATGCGGTATTTTTTCCTATCGTTACCCTAATTAGCACTTTAGCCATTGCCCTCATAATCTGGTATGGTGGAGGACAGGTTATACATAATTTGCTGACCTTTGGTACGTTGGTAGCGTTTATTCAATATATTGAAAAATTCTTCCACCCTATAAGCGATCTGAGCGAAAAATTCGGAATTCTGCAGGAGGCTATCTCGGCTTCTGAGAGGATATTTGGGCTGCTGGAGGAAAAGCCTACTATTACCTCTCCTGTAAAACCGGTAAAAAAAGATAAAATCAGGGGAGATATAAGGTTTGAAAACGTATGGTTTGCATACAACAGGGATGAATATGTTCTACAGGATATATCCTTTAACTTAAAAAGCGGGCAGAGTATTGCTTTTGTGGGAGCAACAGGTTCGGGTAAAACTTCCATAATAAACTTGCTGAACAGATTTTATGATATACAAAAAGGCAAAATCTATATTGACAATATTGACATAAAAGAATTTGGACTAAAGCAGCTGAGAAAACATATTGGCCTGGTAATGCAGGACGTATTTTTATTTTCAGGTAGCATCCTGGAGAATATAAGGCTGGGAAACGTGGATATTCCCAGGGAAAAAGTTATCCAGGCGGCAAAATATGTTAATGCCCACAAGTTTATCCAGAAGCTTCCCCAAAAATATGACACCGAGATAAAAGAGAGAGGCAAGATATTGTCAGTAGGACAAAGGCAGCTCATTGCTTTTGCCCGGGCACTGGTTTTTAACCCTGAGATATTGCTGGTTTTAGACGAGGCAACTTCTAGCATTGATTCTGAAATAGAGGCGCTTATCCAGGATGCTTTAAAGAAAATAATGGAAAATAGGACCAGTATAATAATTGCCCACAGGCTTTCTACCATTAAAAATGTGGATAAAATCCTGGTGCTTTCCCATGGAAAGATAATAGAAGAAGGAACCCACCGCTCCCTCCTAAAAGAAAAGGGGATATACTACAAGCTTTACAAGTTCCAGTACCAGCTGCAGACCTAACTGCCTTTTCTGGATTTAAACTTAATAATTATAATCTGGGATATAATTATAATTACAACTGGCACCAGA
>CAYREF010000048.1:0-14409 GCA_964423265.1 uncultured Actinomycetota bacterium | reverse complement strand
CAAGGCCAGTCAAAATATTCCAGTCCAATACCAGAAGATATAATTTTTTTATTATTGATTTATTTTGTAAAAAAAAATAGTATAAGGTAGAAATACATTTAACTAATCAAGAAACAGTATTTTCAAAATTTTAAATATAAGGTGGTGGATAAATTGGCAAGGGAAAATCCAAAAAAGAAATCTGAAGAAATTGGAATAAACGGGTTAAACAGCATAAGTAATCTAGAAGCAACAATCATGAAAATTGTATGGGAAAAGAAAAAGACTACCGTAAGAGAAGTGCATGAATTAATGTTAAGAAGCGAAATAGCAGAAAAAAAACAGGGCTTTATACCATATACTACAGTAATGTCAACCATGAATACCCTAGCTGATAAAGGATTGCTAAGCCAGGACAAGAGTTCCAAAACTTATATATATTCCCCAGCAGTGTCAGAAAAAGAGCTGGCTAAAAGCATAATTAAATCGGTTTCGGACAAAATACTGGGGGGAACAGAAACGGAAAAAAAAGTAAAAAAACTAATTGAAGAAATAGATAAGTAAGCTATTTTTTCCCTAAATTTACACTATCAACTTTTGCTACAATAACAGAATCTATGCTCTTTTCCCTGGTTAGGTCAGTCTTGCGGGCCGAGCTACCATTTACAACCAGCACTTTTTCTCCTATACCTACACCTACTAAATCAACAGCAACTACAAAAGAATCAAGCCTTTTGCCATCCAGGTCAATTGCTTTGACAATTAAAAGCTTTTTACCGTTAAGGCTTTTGTCTTTTTGTGTGCAAACAACATTTCCTATAACTTCACTTAAAACCATTTCAGACCTTTGCTATGTTTACTTTATCTATTATTGCTACTATAGTAGCATCTGTAGGGACATCTTCCCCGTCAAATGCCCATGTAGCTTCTGAACCGTCTTCATAACCCACGACATCCCCTATTCCTGAAGAAGTAGAATCCAGTGCTACCAGAAACCTTCCTTCATCTTCCCCGGTTTCTAGATCTACAGGCTGCAGGACTTGTATTTTTTTTCCTACCAGCCCCTCATATTTTGCAGTAGCAACTATTTTTCCAATTACCCTTGCATAATACATTAAATTCTACCTCTCCAGGAATTAATTTTAGCATAAACTTATTTCATTCCAACAGCTTTTTTAGCAGCTGTTAAAGTGTTTTTAAGAAGCATGGCTATTGTCATTGGGCCTACACCACCCGGAACAGGAGAAATATGGCTAACCTTTGGTTCAACCCTTAGATAATCTACATCGCCAATTAAAGTTGACTGTTTTCTATCAAAATCATCTTTTCTCCATTCCAAGAGCTCTTTAGAGGCCTTGTCCTTGGTAATCCTATTAATACCAACATCAATAACCACAGCGCCTTCTTTTACCATGTCCTCCTTGATAAGGTATGGTACTCCCGCCGCGACTATTAGTATATCAGCGTCTTTGGTATGCATTTTTAGGTCTTTAGTTTCTATATGGCATATAGTAACAGTAGCCCATTCATTTAACAAAAGCAGGCTACATGGTTTTCCCACTATTTCGCTATGGCCAACCATGGTTGCATTTTTACCCTTTAAACTGATATTGGACCTCTTTAACATTTCAATAACTCCTAAGGGAGTGGCTGGAATTAAGCATTCCTGCTGAGCTACTAATCTTCCCATATTAATTGGATGGAATCCATCAACATCTTTCTCGGGAGAAATAGCTTCAAGCACTCTATTTTTGTCTACCTGCTCAGGCAATGGAAGCTGCACAAGTATGCCATGTATATCATTTCTTGAATTTAATTTATCAATCTCTTTAAGTATATCTTCCGTGGAGACTGTGTCATCCATTTTAATAGATTCCGATTTTATACCTACTTGTTCACAACCTCTTTGTTTGCTAGTCACATATACTTTCGATGCTGGGTTTTCTCCAACCAAAATTACTGCAAGCCCTGGGCTTGCTCCTTTTTCTTTTTCCATTTTACTTATTTCCGCTTTAACTTCATCTTTAATCTGTTTAGAAATTTCTTTTCCGCTTATTATCTGTGCTATTTTAATCACCCCTTAAAATAAAAGTTATTAAATATTAAAACAATCCAACTATATTCCCATCATCATCTATATCAACTTTTGTTCCGGCTGGAACTTTTGGTAATCCAGGCATGGTTCTCATCTCACCCAATAATGGGTATAAGAATCCAGCCCCTACAGATGCCCTGACATCTCTGATGGGAACTGTAAAATTAGTTGGTCTTCCTTTCAATTTTGGATCATGGCTAAGTGACAGGTGGGTTTTTGCCATGCAAATGGGGAGCTTATCAAATCCTTGTCTTGTATATGTATCAATCATTTTCTCAGCTTTGGGCAAAAAGTTAACCCCGTCTGCGCCATAGATCTTTGTTGCTATGGTTTCAATTTTCTTCTTTATTGGCCAGTCAAGCGGATAAAGGAATTTAAACTCCCCTGGTTTTTCAGCAGCTTTTGTAACTGCCTCTGCCAGCTCTTTTCCGCCTTCTCCTCCTTTTAGCCATACTTTGCTGACTACAGCATCCTCAGCCCCTGCTTCAATTGCCCTCTCTTTTATGACATCTATTTCTTCCTGGCTATCAGCATCAAAGTAGTTTATTGCTACTACTGCTTGTATCCCGTGCATTTTAACATTTTCTATCATTTTCTCTAAATTTTGGCAGCCTTTCCTGACTGCCTCTACATTTGGGGTATTCATCTTTTCCTTGTCAACACCTTGTCCTGGAACAAACTCAAATCCGCCTCCATGCATCTTTAGAGCTCTAACTGTTGCCACTATAACTACAGCATCTGGCTTCAGGCCGCTATATCTGCACTTTATATTAAAGAATTTTTCTGCACCAATATCTGCCCCAAAGCCGCTTTCTGTTACCACATATTCGCCGAGTTTAGTGGCGATAAGGTCAGCCAGTATTGAAGAATTGCCATGGGCAATATTCGCAAACGGTCCAGCATGAACAAAACAAGGAGTATGTTCAATTGTTTGAAGCAAAGTTGGCTTTATTGCGTCCTTAAGCAACACTGTCATTGCACCGGCACATTTAAGGTCTTCAGCTGTAACTGCCTCGCCGTCATGGGTAGAACCTATAGTCATCCTGGAAAGCTTTTTCCTTAAATCTTTCAGCCCTGTGGTCAAGGCCAGTATGGCCATAACCTCAGAAGCCACAGTAATATCATAACCTGTTTCTCTGGGGATCCCATTAAGCTCTCCTCCAAGCCCTACAATTATGTTTCTCAGGGCCCTATCACTCACATCAACTACCCTGTTAAGAGAAATGCTAAAGGGGTCAATGTTCAGTTCATTCCCTTTCATGATGTGTGTATCAAGGAATGCTGCCAGCAGATTATGGGCTACGCCTACTGCATGGATATCCCCGGTAAGGTGTAAATTAAAGTCCTCCATGGGAAGTACCTGTGAATTTCCTCCTCCGGCTGCACCACCTTTAATACCAAAGACAGGCCCCAGCGATGGCTGCCTTATACAGGTTACTGTTTTCTTGCCAATCTTATTTAATGCCATGCTAAGACCTATGGTGGTTACGGTCTTTCCTTCCCCCAGTGGAGTAGGGGTTATTGCTGTAACATCGATATACTTACCATTTGGCCTATCCTTTAAGGCATCTAACACTGACAAGTCAACTTTCGCCTTATAATCCCCGTATAGCTCCAGATATTTTTCATCCAGGTCTACCAATTCAGCAATTTCTCCTACATGCTTCATCTCTGCCGCTTGTGCTATTTCAATGTCGCTTTTCAAATTTGCTCCTTTCCCTAACAATATTAATAAAATAAATTATATGATAATTACTAACTTGTTACAATCATACATGGAAGTCAGGAAGCATTTTCTTTCATGTATTTGGGAACTTCCCCTGCTTCCCTTGGGCCTACAATAACTTTCCATTCTCCTTCCAGCTCATCTTCCAGCTCTCCCTGAAGCTGTGCTACATATCCCGGGATAATTAACTCCCTGGTTTTTACTTTATCTTCTATGCCGCTCTTCTTTATAAACTGGGCAATTAGCTCCGGTATAAATTTGCCTGCTGCCCAGGCAGTCAGTACTGACTGTCCTTCCACATCCATTACCAGAAGCCGGCTGGGCACTTTACTATTTTCAATTTCCCCCGAGATTATAAAATAGGTGAGGGAGAAATTAGTAGTTATAAGCACAGGAGAATTTTCATCCGGGCTTCCAATTTCATAAATCTTCTGTTCAACCTGCATTGGCTGCCTTGGATCTGTGTAAATGTTTTGCCTGTATACCAGCAACGGATAAATATTTTGCGGCTCAGCACTAGATACAACTATAATAGAGCCATATTTTGCTACAAAAATAGAAGCAGTCAAGGTTTCCATCAAAGGATCTTCTGCCATTTCATTGGGAAATACAATAGTAGGATACCCAAACAACCTATTCTTTTTCTTTATGGCTGCAGTCCTTAGTCCAATCTGGTTGAAAAAGTCATCTTTTAGGTCTCTTTTGCCTATATCTATAACTAAGTTCTTTATGCCTGCTTCTCTCATCTTCTCAGTTATAGCCATTATATCTTCAAAAGTTTCCCCCTTTGCTACAATGGGGCATCCAGTATCTTTAGCAATCTTTATAAAATCATCTGCCGTCTCTTTGGTAGCTCCATGTATTAAAGGCTTCTTTTCTTTAAGCTCTTCTGCAAGATCCCCCAAAACAGCTGCATCCTCAGATATTAAAATTAAAGGTTTTGAAGTAATAGAATTTATTTTTTTAACTACTTCTTTAAATTTTTCACTGTCTTTTGAATTGTTCTGTATACAGATAGAGTCAATTTTTAATATCTGCCCAACTCTCTCATATTCTGTTTCATTTACTTTCTTTACCAGTTTTTCTATCTCGTCCTCTGGAAGACCATCATCAATATTTAGGGCAAATGCGTTCTGATTTACAAAAGTCCTATCATGCCTGAAAAGTACATTCTCTTCACCTACCACAAATGCATCATCGCCGCTGCCAACCTCAACCTTAAGTATGGGAGGCTGCGATGCTTCTTCTAATTCTTCCTTTGCCTCTTCTGAAACATGGGGACATTTTCCCAGCTCAACTTTGCCTGCAGCAAGCTGCATTGCAAAAGCCAAGCAGGTAGGAAAACCACAATCCTTACAATTAGTTTTAGGAAGTTTTTTAAATATTTCTAAACCGCTTAAAGCCATTGCTCACTCCTTATTTCGTATTTGCAAATTTTATTACATCATTGGTTCCATTTCCAAAGCAGGGTGGTTTACTTTCTGGGCCCACTCAAGCACCTCTTCTTCGGTCTGGGCTTCCTCTTCTGTAGCAATTTTATCTACTAAATCTTCCATGCCTATTTCTTTGGCCCTCTCTTCAAGTAAATCCCTTATCTCTTCTTTTAATTCCTTGGGCATCCATATCAGCCTTTTTAAGCCTCCGTCTGCCTTTATGAATTTCTTTGATCCTATAAAGAACTTGCTAATACCTATAAAGCCCGGGGTCTGTATTCCGCCACCCACCATTCCGGCTATGGTTGAAAATTTCATTCCGCACGGGGTCATTCCCCCGTATTCCCTGTTTACGGCCATAATTCCATTAGTTGAAGGAAGGATGGTGGCTATAACTTCAAAGCATCCGCATGAAGTCATGGGGTCATTCATCATCGAATATGCAGAAAATGATTCCAGGCTCTGGTTTGAAGCCTTGTATACAAATTCATTTACCCCTTTCCATAACCCTAAATTCTCATCAAGGGTCTCACCTTTTTTAATTGGCTGGTTGGGTCCTGCAGGGTTAATTTCATAGGCAGCCCTACAGTCAAGCCAGTTATAAGCGCCGCAAAGACCTGGCCTTTCAGGTGACACTACACATACGTGATTGGGAGCAAATGACTGGCATAAGGTACATGAATAAAAGGTATCTACAGCCTCATCGGTTAGGGCTCCCATACGCTCATCCCTAGCCTTAAATATCTTTCTTGCTTTTTCCTGTAAGGCTAAAACATCTTCAGGATTGGTATAAATTTTTACCTGTACCTTATCCAATATCTTTCCAAAATCTGAATGCATTTTAGCATGGAGCACAGTCCCGATATGCCTGATTTTAAAACCATTGTTTACTGCATCTTTTGAGAACCTGATCCAGGATATATCCCTCTGGCCCATATGGAACACGCCTGAGGGGTAATTTAGAAAGTAATGGATTTGCCTTTCCATAACCGGCTCAAAATCTTCCTGCATCTTCCTTCCGGATACTTCTACCAGTATTCCAAGCGGAAGGGCTTCTCCTTCTTTTACATCATCTACTTCAGGACCTATGACTTCGATTTTTCCATCTTCCACTTTGGATGAATCTGCCATAGCCAGCAATTCAACAGCATCACTTTTATTTCCACCAAATTCCACATATGTATTTTCTTTCCTTACCCTCTCACCTTCAAATGCAGGACCAAATGGAACAGGGACATCAACTTTTTCCACAGTAACCTTAAGCCCTCTGACTTCAATTGCCTTGGTTACCATTTCCTCTTCATCTATATTTGAGACTACATGCTCATAAGTACAAACTCCCCTCGGCAGTATTTCCGGTATGGAGGTATTAGCAATTGTGGGAAAGCCAAAATTTATAGCGCCAGCCGCATTTGCATATTTTTCATCATCAACTTCACCCAATGCCAGTACAAAAGCAAATACCCTAGTCTTATTGTAAAGCAGCATCCTCCTGTAATCACCTGGCTGCACGCCTCCAAAGCTCATCGCCGCCCTGGCTGCAAAACCAAGGGAATAGCTGGTTGCAGTTATGTCTTTTCCAAAAGGCACCAGCCTGGTTTCCCATCCAAGGTCTACTCCCTCTTCTGCTAGCTGTTCTGCCATGGATACACCATTAGTTGATCCGCTTATAAAAACATAAATATTTTTCTCCTGGAGCTCTCTTGCTATCTGGACTGCCATCTCATTGCTGGAGGCAGCGCCAACACAAGCCGCAAAACCAGGGGCGGTTCCATCTACAAATTCAATACCACGTTCCCTGATAATTTTATCTATTGCAGCTCCCAGCCAGATACCTTCCTCAGGAGGAGGGTCATCTAAATATTTTATAGCCTCAATAATTTCTTCAGTCCACAGAGTGGCAATCCCTGCATCCAGGGTTCCCCCCAGATAAGGAATCCAGATCCTGTCACTTGGAACCTGGGGAAGCAAATTTTTTGCTTCTGCAATTACTTCATGGCAATCGCCAAGTTTCTCTACTTTAATTCCAGCCATGCTGTAAATTATTGGTAAAAAATAACCAGTATCGGGAAATTCCAATTTCTGGTCTTCACCTTTTTCTTCTATAGCCTTATTTAACCTTTCTTCTGCCTTATTGACAATTTTATGCGCGCCTTTAATGGCACTGGTTGCTATAATTTTAGACATTTCCTAATTCCCTCCTTGCTTCCATGTCGAAAAGCACTCTTTCTTTCTTAACATCAATTTTTAGCGCTTTTCTTTTAGCTTGGACATGATTTATTACTTTATTTAATAACTCTTCAATATCAGGCACATACTCCAGCATTCCTCCGAATTTCTGGTCCCAGCCCTTGGTCATTATATCAACCACTTCCTGGCTGGAAGTAACAGGTATGGGCTCTCCGCTAAAAGCCACATAAACTCCGCTGGCTGCAAAATAGGAGCCAATGGATAATGCTTTCTCGCTCATCCATTCAGGGGCAATCCCTGCCACCGGCAAGTCGCTTATGTCTTCGCCCAGTCCCCCTTCTTCTACCACTTCGGAAACTATGGTAAGTATCCTTGAATTATCCACACAAGAGCCGAGATGCAGTACCGGAGGTATGCCTACTGCTTCACAAATTGACCTCAAGCCGTCACCAACTTCTTCCATCGCTTCAGGCATCATCAGGCCACACTTTGCAGAAGCCAATGCTCCGCAACCTGTCTGGACTACCAAATAATCCCGCTTTATTAGTTCCCTGGTCAAGAAGTTATGGTACTTATCCTGCGGATGCCTTGCATTATTGCAGCCCACAATAGCTACCACGCCCTGTATCCTTCCATCTATTATTCCGTCATTTAAAGGCCTGAATGATTCCCTGAATCTGCCTCCCAGCATATATCTAATATACTCATGGGAAAATCCTGCAATAAGGTCTGACCTAACCTGGGGAATCTTTGGTTCTTTTCTATTTTTAAAGTTATCAATTGCAGTCTTTATGATTTCCTTGGCAATAGTCGGGGCTTTCTTTTCATCAAATTCCATATGGGTTGCCCCGGGTATCTTGCACTTTGCAGATGAGGTAATTAATTTTGTATGGTATTTTTCTGCTACCTTACTTATAGACTGCATTATGCATTGTATATCAACCACCATCGCCTCTACTGCCGAAGTCATGATGGCCAGCTCCTGTGACAAGAAATTCCCGATAGGGGCAATGCCCTGCCTCATGAGCACTTCATTGGCTGTACAGCATATACCCACCACATTAATACCTTTAGCTCCTTTTTCTTTTGCATAGTTAACCATCTCTTCACTATTTGCCATCTCTGCAATAACTTCAGACAAGGTGGGTTCATGACCATGCACAACTATGTTTACTTCATCTTCAGACAACATACCTAAATTAGTTTTTGCAGGTAATGCTTTTGGTGTAGTAAAAAGTATGTCTGTTATTTCTGTGGCAATCATTGAACCGCCCCAGCCATCAGATAATGCGTTTCGCAGGGCATGGTCTAAAATATGTTCTGCATCCTGGTCCACCCCCATGTGGGTACGGTGGAGGGTTTCAACAACCTCCCTGTCCACACCCCTGGGAACAATATTATATTTTTTCCACTTCTCCTGCCTTTTCTCAGGAGCAATCTTTATTAAGTCTATCTCGCCTTCCTGCTGGCCAAATAGCGAAAGTGACTTTTCGGCAACCTCTATGGCTATTTCATTTACTTCTTTGTCCTTTGTGTCTATTCCAAGGTTTTTAGCAAACCTTAAAAGCTTCATCTCATCTTTTATCTTAAGCCCTTCTGCATTACCTTCAGCCACATCTTTTAACAGCACAGCAAGGTCTCTGCCATGGTCAGAGTGGGCAGCTGCTCCTGCCGCAATATGCCTTGCCAGATTCCTGGCTGCTATTGTTGCCATAGTTGCCCCGCATAAGCCAGTTTTTCCTTCCCTGACCCTGCAAGGTCCCATTGAGCAATTTTTGCAACAAATTCCGGAAACGCCCGAACCAATAGGGCAGCATTTCATGGAATCAGAACGGTCAAAAACAGTTTCCATTCCTTCTTCCAGGTTTTCCAGAATCTCATTTACCGCTTTATCTTCACTTCTTTGTTTTTTACCTTTATCTTTGGATTTCATCGTGCTTTGCACCATCCTTCTATAATAAAATTATTGTAGTAATTTATTTATAACTTCTTTTACCATGCTCACAGCCTTAGGGTGCCTCAAAACCACAATATTTGCACCCGATACAAGAGTCGCCATTGCAGAAATAGATTCCCAGTTTATGCCTCTTTGTTCCAGATCACCCCACTCAGGATAATCCTCTTCACTTTCTTTTACTTCCTTTACCTTCCAAACCTGGGGGGCTAAATTAACTATCAATGGCATTTGGGTCATTTTATCGTCCTGGAGCAATGCAGCAATTTTGAGCCTTTCCATGCTGGAATAACAATATTCAATGCCATATCCTATGCTGGCAGTTGATGTGTCCATCACAATTCTTTCTGGTGGAAGCCCCAGCTGGGTTAACAGGATGTTAAGCTGCTTGGCAATGTTTACATCCATTGAATTTACAGATATGACATTATTATTATAGCCCATACAAGCTGCTGCCACTGTCTTATAGTAATCTTCTTCCACCCATCCTATAAGTATGTCGGAATCCTGGTTTACCTCCGATACTTTTTTCATTACATCTTCAATTTTTTCCATGGGTCCATCCCCATATACAATCAAGGGTTTTTCTATAGCATCACTTACCTTTTTTACAATTTCAGCAGCTTCCTGAGGTTTCATATCCCCAGAATCCGGATTAACACTTTTAAGCTGCAAGCAGATACTCTCTGCCCCATACTCATCTATACATTTTTTTGCCCATTTTACCGGATCATCGTAAACATCATTGAAATACTTATCCACACTTTCAGGCCAGCCCTCTGGTTTGCTGTCATAAACTTCCATTGCAATTATAGGGTTGTTTGGAATATTACCCTCAAAACTGTAAAAAGGTAAAGCTTCATCACCACCTACAACTGTTTCGGACTTTAAATTCACAGATGCAATCTTGCCTGCGTATTCATTTTTTGGGAACTTAAAACTCAATTTTCTCCCCCTTTTATATTGTTACTAAATAGTTACATAATACACAATGCGTTGTAAGTTTCCTTACAAATTAAATCATTTTATCATCTTTTATAAAAAAGTTCAGTCATTTTGATTAATTAAACTATATAATATCCAGCTGTTTTAAAATATCTTCAGACTTGCCTAAAGCGCTGCTAGAAGCAGGCAGGCTGAAAACAGAGCCTGAGGATATGTCCATTTCAAAAATATCATCATCATAGTTTAGCACTGAAATCAACTTAAGATTATTGTCCTCAATTTGCCCCTCTAATCTCTTATCCAGCTCATCTTTTACCCTGTTTACTATTAAAAAGATATCTTTTACTTTAAGTTCCAGATCCATAGCCAGGTCCCTTATTCTTGCTGCCGTCATAATCCCCCTGGGGGAAGGATCAGAGACAATCAAAAGATAATCAATATCCTGGGTAGTTCTCCTGCTTAAATGCTCCATTCCCGCTTCATTATCCATAACAATAAAATTATAATTACCCTGCAGCATTTCTATATATTTCCTAAACAGTGAATTCGCATAACAATAGCATCCCGGGCCTTCACCCCTTCCCATTACCAGAAGGTCATACTTCTTGTTCTCCACTAAAGCTTCCTGTATATTCATCTCCACCAGCTGGTCTTTGTAAATTCCCTTTGCCATCCTAGGGGCATTTTTCTTAAACTCCTCCCTCAGCATCCCTACAGTAGACTTAACCTCCACCCCCAGCACCTCATTGAGGTTTGAATTGGGATCTGCATCTAAGGCAAGTATGGGAACTTTACCATTATCAGCCAAAACCCTTATAAGAAGTCCGCTTATGGTAGTTTTTCCTGTGCCGCCTTTTCCGGCTACTGCTATGCTTTTACCCATTATTTCCTTTTCTACTACTATTTTTATTATCTAATGAAAAAATAAGTTCTTCAACCGTTGGAAAATCTTTAAGGTCAGTATAAGGGAAGAAAAGCCCTGCCACATACCTGTCCATGAATTTCATGTTAACGCTTAATTCCACATAGGTAAGGGCATCAGCAATTTCAATAGTTTCGGCATATTTTTTGGATGACAGCAAGCCCAGATATGCCCCGGTGATAGAAGTATTGCCCAAAAAGTAATATTTATTTACATTTATATCCGGCAGCATCCCTATAACCACTGCATTCCCTATATTTAATTTCTTTCCCAATCCCCCGGCTAAATAAACTTTATCCAAATCATAAACGCTTAAGTCCACTTCCTCCAGCAATGTCTTTATCCCTGCATAAACCGCAGCTTTAGCCCTCATCAAATTATCTATGTCAACTTCACTTATATATATTTCTTTCCCATCTGCACTGTCCTTGCTGTCAACTAAAATATATAGGCAATCATCTTCAATACATTTTAGATACTTGTTACCGATATTTTTATTAAACTTTCCTTTTCTGTCTATAACCCCTTTCAGGTACATCTCCCCTATAACATCGATAAGGCCGGAACCGCATATTCCCCTGGGCTTTCCTCCACCAATCACCCCTACCTTTGCTTTGTAGGTTTCCTGGTCTATCCATACTTTCTGGATAGCTCCTTCAACCGCCCGGGTTCCACATTTTACTCCTCCGCCTTCAAATGCAGGGCCGGCAGAGCATGAACAACCCATCATCCACTCTGAGTTTCCCACTACCAGCTCGCCATTGGTGCCTAAATCTATAAAAAGGGCTAGGTCCTTTTTTTTGCCCATTCCCGTAGCAAGGACTCCTGAAGTGATATCTCCGCCAAGGTAGCTTGCTACCCCCTGTACGGCAAACACAAAGGCATTTCCGACATGCTTTATTCCCAGTTCCCTGGCCCGGCAGTCAGAAAACCTGTTAGCCACTGTCACATAAGGCTCTTCCCTTATGTATTTAGGAGGCACCCTGTAGAACAAGTGCATCATGGTAGAATTTCCTGAAACCACAATGGAAACTATATTATCAGGCTCAATATGGGAGTTAAGCAAAAGCCTCCACACAAGGTTATTTATGGAGTCGACTACCACTTCATTTAGCTTCTTTAGTCCGCCTTCCTTGTTGGCATATACAATCCTATTTATAATGTCTTCACCAAATCTGATCTGGGGATTGTATTCAGAGTTGCTTCCAATAATTTTTCCATCCTCTAAGTCGACCAGATACATCACAACAGTTGTAGTTCCAATGTCTAATGCAAGCCCATACAATTCTTCGCTGCTTTTGCCTGCCTCCACATTTATAACCAGCTTCCGGTTAAGGTCTATAGTAACTGCAACTTTCCAATTTTCTTTTCTCAGTTTGCCCGGCAACCCCCTTATAACGTCAATAGGGACGATACAGTCCTTTATTTCAAATTTTTCTTTTACCGCTTTTTTAAACCTATAAAGGTCGCTAGTCCCATAGCTTAAGGAGGGCTTCTCCACTTCAAGTTCCGCCTTCTTAATCCAGGGATCAATTTCAGCTGCCTCAAACTCATCCTTGCTTACAGCTGCATAGACTCCTGAAGATTCAGCTAATTTGCCCTTATCTATTATTGCCCTGGCCTTTTTCTGTTCAGGTATAAATACCACCAGATCATCTGTAATTTTAGTAAGGCAGGATAGAACAAAGCCTTCTTTTTCTTCTGTTTCTGAAATAAATTTGCTTTTTTTGGTCTCCGGCTTTCCTTCCTTTATCTGTACACTGCATTTGCCGCAAGTCCCCACACCCCCGCACGAAGACTCAATCTCTATGCCTGAATCGAGAATTGCTTGCCTTAAATTATACCCATACTTAAAAGTAGCTGTTTTATTGGTTGGAAGAAATTTGACCTGATATTTTTTCTGGTTATCCATTATTATTAATAAAAGTTAAGCTCCACAATAAAGTGCATCGTTGCAATTTGTAAAGATTATATTATAAGGAAATTCAAAAAGCAAAAAAGAAAAAGGCAGCATTGAAGCTGCCTTGTGTTTAATAATTTTTGGGGCTATTTTTGCTCTACATTAAGAAGCACAGCATTTTCATCTTCTGATTCAGTAACAGTCACATTTAGGGTATAATTTCCACTGCTGGCAGTAAGAGTATAAAATGAACCTTCCTCTCCCAAATCAGTTGACTGTTCACTTTCGATATCCCAGCTTGCCAGCTGGTCCTTGTACCAGTTAAAAACATCTTCACCGCTTCCTGTATAAGATCCCATAACTGTATAGGCCTGGCTTTCCTCTTCTTTGTGACTGGATGAAGAGACAATATTTAAATCCGGATATACAGGCACCACATCCGGAAAGCCTTCTGGCAGTTCAGTACCACCTTCACTGTAAGTAACCTCTCCTTCTTCAGTTTTAATAGTGGTCTCCCCTGAATCTGAATCTATTTCAACTGTCTCACCATCTTCCTCGGTTACGCTGATCTTGCCTTCATCTGTATCAATATCCACATCTTGGCCTTCTGCTGCAGCTGCCTTTTCTATAGCCTGTTCAGTTAGTTTCTCGGCTGCACACCTACATCCGGTAAACAAAAAAATTACCATGGAAAACAGCAAGATGACTGTTAATATCTTCTTCATATAAGCTCCTTTAATATGTGACTTGGAATAACACGTATAATATAAGAGGTTTGAAGCTAAAATGCAAGAATTATTCAGAACATTTATCACAGAGACCAGAAAAAAATACCTGGAAATTATTTATCTTCAGCTTGCAGTTATCATAGATATTTTTTTCTGCATCATCCTTAAGCCTTATCTTTATAGCACTTTTTAGACATTTATTGTTCAATACAATTTTCCCGCAATTTTCACAGATAAGATAATTAGATACTTCCTCTTTGCATTTCTTGGATAACATATATAAAGACTTATCAGTTCCTACATTAATTTTGCATATAAGCGATAGCCTGTGAAGAAGATCTAGTGTTCTATATACAGTGGCAATGCCTATGCTAGAGTCCATCTCTTTTAATTTCATGTAAATGTCATCAGCGCTAAGGAGCCTATTTTCTTCGCTCAACAGCTTAAGTATAAACTTCCTGGGAGTACTGAATTTATAGCCCTGCTCTTTTAATTTAGTTTCCCAATATTTTATTTCCCTTGCCATTTGTAACAATC
>CAYREF010000047.1:0-14551 GCA_964423265.1 uncultured Actinomycetota bacterium | reverse complement strand
ATTGGTCACTAAAAATTATGTGTGTTTTGTATGATTCTCTTTTTTTACTGGGGACTGAATACAGAAAGAAACTCTAGTCTTTGTAGTAGCTTGTGGCAGAACCATATAATTCCCATAAATATTATTTATTGGATGTTTAACAAATATATTTCCTATAGTCCTTGGGTTAATAGCAATTACACTAGAAATTAGAAGGTTTTTTTCTAGAGCTATTTTTTAAGTAAGGGAAAGGATAGAAAAAAAGACCAAACATATTTTTTATACCCTATTAGGAGAGAGTATTTAAAGAACATAATATTTCCTTTAGCAGAGTACAGTAAAAAGAAAGTAAAGGAAATTGCGGCAAACAGTAAACTTCCAAATGCAGAAAAATCCCAAAGCCAGGATATCTGTTTTACTGATAAAGATTACGGGGATTTTTTAAGGGAAAGAATTAAGGATTTACCAAAAGGCTACAGGGGATCTGTTTTTATACAATTGGCCAGAGGAGAGGCCTGGGCTTGAATTCTGGCGCACCCCTTTATGTATCCAAAATAGATTACAGGGAGAACAAGGTTGTAGCTGGGCCCAGGGATGAACTAAGAAAAAAGGGATTATATGCAAAAAATTTAAATATGCTGGTTGAAGAAATTCCCCGGTTTTCTAATGCCAAGATCAGGTACAACCAGGATGAGGCAGAATGCAGAATTATTAAAGATGGTGGGGAAATTAAAGTAATTTTTAAAGAAGCACAGGAAACTGTAACTCCGGGCCAATCAATTGTGTTCTACAGGAATGATATTGTGCTTGGAGGAGGAAAAATTTATAGCACCATAAATTAACTAAAGCAGCAAAGCCAGCTATTTAATAGATTCTATTATCTGGCTATATTTTACAGGCCCTTCCCGGATAAGGGCTGGAGGGTTAGCTGTTATGTCAATTATAGTAGATGCAAGGCCTTCCAGCTTCCCTTTATACCCAACTACCAGGTCTACTTTCTTTAGGATTTTTGCCGGAACTTTTTCTAAAATATCAGGGGAGGTGCTGACACCGGAAATGGTAGCGCTAGTGGAAGTAATAGGGCCTGTAACTTCAATTATTTCTCTTAAATAATTTAATCCTGCCAACCTGATGGCAATTTTTTCTTTTCCTGCTGTTATAAAAGGGGGCAGATTTTTATTTTTCTTAAATATTATGGTAAGGGAAGACTTCTTTTTGCCAGCCCAGAACCTGTTAATTAATTTTTTGGCATTGGTGTCTATGGGAAAAACAAGGTCTTCCAGCTGGTTGAGGTTCGATATAAGGATTATAAAGGGTTTACCGGAAGCCCTTTCTTTTATTTTATATATTTTCAGGTAAGCCCTGCTTTCATCATATTTACAGCTTAGTCCATAAATGGTGGAAGTAGGAAGTAAGGCTATTTTTTTATCCAGTATTGCTTTTGCAATAGTGTGCTTAAGGTTAGTATCTATTTTTTTTAGGCTTTCTATGGTTATTTTTTCCATACTGAGGGTATTATAACAAGGATGGAATAAAAATTTTATTAATTAATTGTAATACTTGACACTGAGTAATATTTTAATTATAGTAAGAATGGTGATTAAGTATGCCTAGAATAACTAAAAAAGGCCAGATTACAATTCCAAAACATATTAGGGACAGGTTTAACATAAAGCCCCATGATATCGGCAATTTCAAAGTAAAAGAGGGAAATATTATATTTACAGTAAAAAAGGGCACTATTTTAAATGCAAACAGGAAAAAAGTTAAGCAGTCCTTTAATATAAAAAAAGTTAGGGAAAAGGTGGAAACAGAAATTGCAGAAAAAGCAGTAGGAGAGTCTAAATGATATTCCTGGATACTAATATTTTCTTGAGGTATTTTGTAGATGATAATACAGAAATGAGCAAGAAGGTTGAAAAACTATTTGAGAGGGTAGTAAATGGAAATGATAAATATATTACCAGCTCTTTTGTGATAGCAGAAATTATTTGGATCCTTGATAAATTCTATAAGTGGAATAAAAAAGAAATATGTGAAAATGTTGAGTTATTATTGAATACCCCCAATGTTCGAATTCCAGAAAAGGGCTTGCTAATGGATGCAGTAAGTATTTTTAAGAAGCAAAATATTGATTTCATAGATGCCTATAATTATTCTTTTATGGAAAAAGATGGATTATCCTCAGTTTATTCTTATGATAAAGATTTTGATAACTTTGATAATATAAAAAGGCTAGAGCCATAAATAAAGAGTTTTTCGCATAATAGGTTGGTCAGTGGCTTCTAACAATGTCTTTTAGTTTCATTAGCCTCACTGTATTTGACCGCTCGTTTTCTGCAAGCTTCATGGTTATATATTTAGTGGTTTCTTCAAGCTCAGGAATCAGCTTGTATTCTAGAGCGTTTACTCTTCTCCTGGTTTCTTCTATTTCGTCTGCCATGAGCTGTACCGTTTTTTCTTTTTCGGCTAAATTGAGAAGGGCTTCCAGAAATTTTTCAAAGTTAATTAAGGATTCGTCCATTTTTCCTGAAGTGTTCAGGTAACCGTAAGGAATAATGCTCCCCTCCATTTCTCTCTGGTATATGGGTACCCTAACACTCATGATATTTTTTTTAGTTACTGACAATGACAATTTCTTAGTAGGGAAAAGTAAGGATTCTTCTGTTTGGTGGGGGCCCATTTTTGCTTTGGCCATAGTAAAGGCCTGGAGTATTGACTGGAATTCCCTTTCTATTTCTAGCCTGGCTTCTTTTACTTCATCAATTATTTCCATTAGTTGCCTCATAAGCTCATCCTGCTTATCCTTAAGCAGTTTATGGCCCCTTCTTGCCAGGTTCAGCCTCTGCTTTAAGCGCAGAAGCTCCATTCTTGTCGCATTAACATTTGCCAGCATTTATTTTGCCACTTCCTTTTCTTCTTTTTTAAATCTAGAAAGATACTTATCAAGATATTCATCCCTGATCCTTTTAAGCCTGTCCCTGGGAAACATGGAAAGTAGTTTCCAACCCAGATCCAGCGTTTCTTCAATGGTCCTGTTCTCGTACTCGCCCTGGGAAATGTATTTGGCTTCAAATTCATCTGCAAACTTATGATATACCTTGTCTATATCTGTCAGTGCAGCTTCACCCAAAATTACAGCAAGCTCCTGCACTTCTTTACCCCGGGCATATGCTGCGTACAGCTGGTTAAATATATCAGCATGGTCTTCTCTTGTTTTGCCGGTGCCTATACCTTTGTCCTTTAATCTGGAAAGAGAAGGCAGAGCATCTACCGGCGGTGCTATTTTCTTTTTATTGAGTGACCTGGACAGTATTATTTGGCCTTCTGTAATGTATCCTGTAAGGTCTGGTATGGGATGGGTTTTATCATCTTCAGGCATGGTAAGTATGGGGATTAGGGTGATGGAGCCGTCCTTTCCTTTAATTTTCCCTGCCCTTTCATATATAGAAGCAAGGTCTGTGTAAAGGTATCCCGGGTAGCCCCGCCTTCCAGGTATTTCCTTTCTTGATGCTGATACTTCCCTTAATGCTTCACAATAGTTGGTCATGTCTGTAAGAATAACCAGAACGTGCATATTTTTTTCAAATGCCAGGTATTCTGCACAGGTTAAGCCAACTCTTGGGGTTGCAAGCCTTTCAATTGCAGGGTCATCGGCCAGATTAAGAACTAAAACTGACCTGGACAAAGCTCCGGTCTTCCTTAAATCCCCAATAAAGAACTCTGCTTCCTCGAAGGTTATGCCCATGGCCACAAAAACCACGGCAAATGATTCCTCTTCACCCAGAACCTTGGACTGCCTTGCTATTTGTGCTGCCATTTTATTATGGGGCAACCCTGACCCTGAAAATATGGGGAGTTTTTGCCCCCTTACTAGAGTGTTTAAGCCATCAATTACTGATATCCCGGTCTGGATAAATTCATTGGGATAATCTCTGGCGTAAGGGTTTATGGGATTGCCGTTTATGTCAAGCTTTTTTTCTGGTATTATTTTGTCTTGTCCAGTCCTTGGTTTGCCAAGACCGGTAAATATCTTTCCCAGGATATCAGGGGAAAGATACATTTGAATTCCCCTTCCTAGAAATCTTGTTTTTGTACCTTTTGTATCTATGCCCGTGGTCCCTTCAAAAACTTGTACCAGTGCAGTATCATGCTCTACTTCCAGGACCTGGCCATTTCTAATTCGGCCATCGCTTAATCTAATTTCCACAAGTTCACCGTATTTAACCCCTTCTATCCCTTCTACCATCATAAGCGGGCCTGAAATATTGGAAATCCCTTTATATTCTTTTAACATCTTCTATTCCTCCAATAAAGACCTAATTTCTTTATCAATTTCTTTCTTTATGTCATCTATTTTACTTATTTCTTCTTCCTCCAGATACCGCATTCTCGCGATCTTGTCCAGTATTTTCATATTTTCTATATCTTCTATGCCAACACCTCTGCTGATGTAGTCTGAGGACTGTTGGTAAAAATAATTAATGGTATTTAGCATTTTGTATTGCTTTTTAATAGATGCTACAGTATCAATGTCATGAAATGCATTCTGGTGCAAAAAATCTTCCCTTAGAATCCTTGCAATTAGCATGGTCAGCCTGTCAGAGGCAGATAGGGCATCAAGGCCTACCAGTCTTACCACTTCTTCAAGTTCTGACTCTTCTTCAAGTATTCTCATAGATTCTGCTTGGAGATCGTAAAAATCTTCTGCAACCTCTTCCTGTATATGGCTTTTTAGATTATCCGTATAAAGCGAGTAGGAGTTAAGCCAGGATATTGCCGGGAAATGCCTTCCATAGGCAAGTTCTGCTTCCAGGGACCAGAATACTTTTACCACCCGCAGGGTAGCCTGCACCACAGGGTCTGAGAGGTCTCCCCCGGGAGGAGAAACTGCTCCTATTACTGATAGCGCTCCTATGCGGCTATCTTCATGGTCAAGGCATTCTACCCTTCCGGCCCTTTCGTAAAATGAAGCAATTTTTGATCCCAGGTATGCCGGATATCCTTCTTCGCCAGGCATCTCTTCCAGGCGGCCTGATATTTCCCTCATTGCTTCTGCCCATCTGGAGGTAGAGTCAGCCATGAGTGCAACCGAGTAGCCCATGTCTCTGAAGTATTCAGCCATGGTTATTCCCGTGTATACCGAAGCTTCCCTGGCTGCTACAGGCATATTGGAGGTATTGGCAATAAGTATGGTCCTTTTCATTAGCGGCTCACCGGATTTGGGGTCTTTTAATTCCGGGAACTCCAGCAGAACATCGGTCATTTCATTTCCACGCTCGCCGCAGCCAATATATACTACAATTTCAGCAGTTGCCCATTTTGCAAGCTGGTGTTGTATTACCGTCTTTCCTGAACCAAATGGGCCAGGGACACAAGCAGTTCCTCCTTTGGCAATGGGGAAGAAAGTATCTATTACTCTTTGCCCTGTGTAAAGCGGCTCTTCAGGGGGAAGTTTCCTGCAGAAGGGCCTGGGTTTCCTAACCGGCCATTTTTGCAGCATGGTAACTTCTTTTTCTCCTTCATTTGTCTTTATTGTAGCTATAGTTTCCTCTATCTTGTATTGCCCTTGTTTTATCTCGGCTACCTTGCCGCTTATTCCTTCTGGCACCATGATATAGTGCTTAATAAGGGAAGTTTCCTCTACAAGGCCTAAAAAGTCTCCCTTATTTACCTCATCACCATTTTTTGCTATGGGTTCAAATTTCCATTTCTTTTTTCTATCTAATGCAGGTATCTGGATGCCTCTGGGAATGAAGTTGCCAGACTGTTCAGAGATCAGCTTAAGGGGTCTCTGGATTCCATCATATATTGTTTCTATTATTCCAGGGCCTAATTCAACAATTAAGGGCTGCCCACTATTGTATACGGGTTCCCCAACACCAACCCCTCCTGTTTCTTCGTATACCTGTATGGAGGCCTTGTCTCCATGGAGTTCAATAATTTCACCCATAAGCCTTTGTTCAGATACGAATACAACATCATACATTCTGGCTCCTGCCATGTTTTCTGCTACTACCAGGGGACCTGCTACTTTAATGATTTTGCCAATGTTATTATTCATAAATTTACTCCTATTTTTCTGGAATTACATCAATGCCGACAGCTTTTATTATTGCCTGTCTTAATCTTTTTATTGCATAATTATTTCTTTTGCCCAAGCCGGGAATTACCACAATTGAAGGAAGGAACTGATCCGAATAGCTTTTAATTAGCTGGTCCAGTTCCGCGGCAATATTTTCTGTTATAAAGATTATGCCGTAACCTTCCTTGGCCAACTTTTTTATCTTGGGCGCAGCCTGGCTGTATTCAGAGACTGGATATACCTCAGCCCCTATAGCCTTGAATATGAGCATTATATCTTTTTCACCAATTGCTGCGATTTTTGTCTTCATCTAATATTAATACCTCATGCCTTATTTTATCCTTGTCTATACCGTAGCTAACTCCGGTGTAAATTATATTTAAGTTCTTTATTTCAATTTTTTTCTTTAAAAAATAGTCGAATACCTTTTCAAGATTGGATGTAGTGTATCTAATAGGCTCAAAAAACAGCCTGTAGAAAATGTCTTCATTTCTTTCAAAAATTGAGAAATCCCTCTCTTCTGCCAGGCTTCTGCCTCCATATTTAACTAGCGGACTATATCTTGTTTTTTCAATAGCTTCCAGAAATTCACCAAGCTGCCCTTTTTCGTATTTTTTTAAAAACTTCACTTCCAGGAAACCATTAGGGGATAGAAACCGGTCAAATCCATAACTGTCTCCACTTAATTTATACCTGTATATATTTTTTATATTGTAAATATCAACCAAATGTTTTAAAAAATCCTTTATCATATTGGATTTGATATTAGATATTTTCTCACATAAAGAATCAAGATAAGCTTTTTCAAGCTCCATATCCATTTCCCGGTGGCCACCCTCCTGTTTTGAGAGGGCAGCTATTTTTTCTAGTGCTGTTGCTGTTACGGGATCGGTATCTTCAAATCTGCGCGATTCAACTGTATTTACAAGAAAGCTATATGTATATTGTAGGGGAATGAATAAATTATCGAGATTGTCCTCATAAAACAAGGATTTCAAGATAAGTTTTAAGTTATGTATGTTCTCTGCCAGAAACAAAATATTTATAGTCCGCATGTGTTCTTTTTTTAATCTTTTTGTCAGATAAGTGGCAATATCTGCGAATTCCCGGCACAGGATTTGCTCAAAACTTTTTCCGCTTTCCAGTTCATCTAAATATTTGCTGTAAAAGGTTTCTTTTAACAGTTTTAATAATTCTTCCCTGTTGTGAGCATTGGCCATCCTCTTAAGTTTAGGGCCGTCAATAAAATACATTTCCCTGCTGGAAAGCTCACCTGCAGAAAACAGGTAATAATCATCATCTTTTATTTCATATTCTAGCATTTGCACGGTTTACTCCTTGCCAAATAAGAAATCTGCAATTTCCATCTTTATATCATCTATTTGGGTATCTACTAGGGTATCGGGAGACAGGTTGTATTCTGCATTTCCGCTAATTATTTTAACTCCCTTGTCAAAATCGGGCTGTTTTTTTGATTCCTCCAGTTTCATGTTGCCGGCAGCTTCTTTGATTATATCCGAACTTATATTTTCATTGCTGCCTATGATATAGGATCCTTTGCTTATGTTTAAATCCTTAAGGCCCTTAGAAAGGAAATTCTTGTAATCGTCCGGATTTAAGGATCTTAGCCTCTCTTTTGCCTTCTCTATTATTTCTTCTACTATATTCAGCTTAGTTAAAAGGAGCCTTTGGGTGATATCAGATTTAGCCTTGGTTATTTCCAGGTCATAGGTTTTTTGGTATTCCCTATCTGCTTCTTTTCTGGTTGCCTTTAAAGCATTCTTCTTTTTATTATTTGCCCCCCTTATAATTTCTTCTGCCTTTTTCTTGGCTTCATCAATTATCTTATCTTTTTCTTTTTCTGCGTTCTCTAGTATCTTTTGAGAAACATTGTCTAATTTTTCCATGTCTTCCCCTATTAAAATTGTATTGAATTTATGAGGAAAAAGGTTATAAGCAGCCCCAACACTGCATAGGTTTCAACCATAGCAGCAAATATTACACTCTTCATTCCCTGATCTGCTCTTTTTGCCACCAGGTTTACTCCTGACGCGCAGACTTTGCCCTGGTGTATACCGGAGAACAATCCGGTAAAAGCTATAGGTAAAGCTGCAAAAAACAGCTGGTAACCTTGCGCGGCATTGGATACATCTGCAATATTACCAATTATCAGGAAAGCGGCAACGAAACCATAAAATCCCTGGGTTCCGGGCAGCACTACCAGCAAGAATAAGCTTCCGAACTTACTCGGGTCTTCTGAGAGAACCCCTGCTGCTGCCTTTCCCGGAAAACTAATGCCTATCGCAGAACCTATTCCAGCCATTGCTGCTGCAATGCCCGCAGCTGCAATTGCCCACATAATGCCTATTGATATTTCAGTCATTTTTACTCTCCTTGTTATTCATCAACTATTGTTATGTATTTATTTTTATTTTTTAAGGGTTGGAAGGGCCTTCCACCGCCTACATAGAATTTTTGGAAGTATTCCACATATTGAAGCCTTAATGTATGGACAAAACCTCCCAGCACATTAATTCCAAGGTTAAATATATGGCCAAAAATTAACACTATTACTGTTATTACAATCCCTACTACTGGAATGGTACCGATCTGGAAAGCGATCTTGTTTATAGCCACTCCAATGCCGGCCGTAACCAGCCCTAATGCCATAAGCCTTATATATGACAGGAAGTCTCCCAGGTAAGAGGTTAAGCCATTTACAATGGTTAAATTAAGAAAACCCATAAACAGCCTGAATCCCCAGTTTTCCTCATCCCTGGCTGAAAAAAGTATTATAACTATTGCTGAGGGTATTATTGGCCAGATGAGGTACTGAGCCCAGCTTGATGGAAACAGCGGCTGTTCAATTAGCTGCATGTCCACTGCCATACTTGAGGACAGCAAAAGCATAATAAGGGGGGTAAGGATACAAATCCAGGGAAGGCCTTCAAAGAAAGCTTCTGCCCAGTCCTTGCGCCTTATGGCATCGAAAAATTTTATAAATAAGCCGAACATTACCTGCACTACCCCTACAGCAAGCGCCAGCCTGAAAAAATTCATGGCCCCTACGTTTCCCTCAACGGGGTCTCCCAGTATGGCAAGATTTTTGGTCATATGGCCAAACCCCAGATAGGAAGGAAGATCTCCAAACCAGCCGTTGAATACGATACCTGCAAATACGGTAAAAATACCGCCAAAAAACATTAACATGAGGAAGTTTTTTGCTGGCTTTATCTTAAATGAAAAAATTACAGCCAGTATCATAAGTATGATGCCGTATCCTGCATCAGTCAGGCAAAGCCCAAAAAAGAGGGCAAAAAACAGGGAGACAAAAGGAGTTGGGTCTATTTCAAAATACTTAGGGACTCCATAAAGGTTAACAATAATCTCAAATGGCTTAAATAGCCGCTTGTTTTTCAAGGCTGTAGGGATGGTTTCTCCTTTCTCGGGTTCTATTTCAATTAATCTGGTTGAAATGAATTCATCTAATATGGAGGATAAGTTGTTTTTGTTTTCTTTTTCTATCCATGCAGTGTAAAAAGAAACTTCTTTGGTGGAGAAGCCGTAATTTATGGCATTTTCGATATCTATATTATTCTCAAGATAGTTCAGGTAAACAACTAAATTCCTATTATGCTTCCTGGAAATCTCCCTTATATCTTCCACAAGTTTTCCTTTTTGGCCCTGGTGGAAATTAAGTGATTTATTTAACCTGTCAATATTTTCTCTAACAGTTCCCCTGTAGTTGAAAAGCTCAGCTCCAGTAAAGGGCATGGCATTTAAGAACTGTTCTGCTTCTTTTTTAAAGTCATTGTGGTAGGCAAGTATTAGAAATATAATATCCTTGTGCTCAGACAGTTTCTGGACGGAAATTTTTTTTTCTTCAAACTGCTGTTCAAGTTCTGTAAACCCTTTTTGCCTGCAGTGAACCTTGCCCAGTTTAATAGTATAGGTATCTGTAGATTTTAAATCTTCTAATTCTCCCTGGTAGGGCTGCCAATTTTTGAGTTCTTGCAACTGTTTTTTTATATTTGTAATTTCTGAATTTATTATGTTTATTTCTTCTTCTGTTTTTAGGACCTGTTCAATTATTTGCTCAAAATTATGGGAATCCAGTATATTCTGGTATTCCCTCCTGCTTATGGCAAGTTTTCCCGCATTGGCGCCTGGCTTCTTTTCCTTTCTGTATTTTACGAACAAATCAAGGACTTTTCTAACATCTGCTGTATATTGTTCGCTGGTTGAGGGAGCAGTGGGAATAGATTCGACTTTCTCTGTATATGGCTTAAGTTCTACTAACCCTGCATCCTGGAGTTGGTTTAAAACTTCAGACTGTTCTGATTTATGGGTGACTATGAGAAACTTTTTAAGTGTTGCAACTCCCATTAGTCTAAAACCTTTTTGATGATTTTTTCTACTGCTTCCGCTTGCTTGTTTTTAGCTGCCTTCCTTATGTTTTCTGCTTCTTTTTCGAAATCCTTATTCAACTCTGCAATTTCTTTTTTTGAGTCTTGTTTTGCCTTTTCTATTGAATCAGAAATGATTTTTTTTCCTTCCTGCTGTCCCTGTTTCTGGATTTCTTTTTCCTTGCGGTAGGCTTCTTCTACAATCTGGGAAGCTTGTTTTTTTGCTTTAGTAATAATATCTTCTGAGTCTTTTTCTGATTGTTTTATCTGGTTTATTATATTCTCTATTGCCATTACTTGTTTTTTAACTATATTTTGATATGGAAAATAATAACAGCAAACTATGTTATGTCAACAAAGCTTTACTGTTTTTATGTATTTTACAAGAAAAGTTGCAGTTGAGCAAAAATTTTTTTAATATATGATTTCTCGGTAGACAGAAATATTTGCTATTACAGTAAATATTTATATAATATTTATGGCTTTTTGTATAACAAAAGGTTTAATAAAAAATATGTAAGAAGGTTGAAGAGCGTGGGCAAGGAAAAGAGGCTGGTGAAGTTTTTAAAAAGTAAAGGCTTTATAGCCATAATTATTGCGGTAGTTTTTTTAGCAGCTGCCGTGCCCTTGTCCTATATTTATTACAACAAGTGGCTTGATATTCCCAATTTTGCGTCCCCTAAATACAATTTTATGACTGTTTCGGGAAATGAAGCTAAGCCGGGAGAGGTACTAACTTATGAGATAAGCTTAAAAAACAGTGGAAGGGTGCCTGCAAGAAATATTTACATTGAAACCGCAATTCCCCAAAACACCAACTTTGTGGAAGGGGACTACAAGTATCTAAAGGATGTAGAGGATAGCCAGGTAACCTTCTTTATAGATAGCCTTGGGACGGGACAGGAAATAAAGGTGTCTTACCAGGTGGAAACAAGAAGCCCCCTGGATAATGGAACTATTATCTCCAACGGGGGCTTTAGCCTGAAATACTCCAGGGAAAGGTTCCAGGATACAATAACCAAGTATTTTGAGGCCAATCTGGAAACTGAAGTAAAAAGCCAAATAGATTTTACCGGCTCATATTACAAGATTACTGACCGGAATGGAGAATATATAAGGATGGGGGACATGCTTAATGCCGTTTTCTTTTTAAAAAACAAAGGCGATATGGTGGCCAGGGAAATATTATTGGATAATCTAATACCCCAAAATACAGAGTTTGTAAATAATAGTTTTGACTCCAACGGAGATGCATACCTTGACAGTATTGGAGACAAAGTGGTTGTGCGCATAGATGAGTTGGAGAATGATTCTGACTTGCTTTTCCGTTACTCTCTTAAGGTAAAATCAGGGCTTGAAGACAAGGCTGCAATACTGTTTGAGCCTACTATCAGGGCAAGCGAGGAACAGGAAGTATTTGAGGAAAAAGAATTTCTGGTAAGGTCTTTTCCTGATTTAGTTGATTTTAGCTTTCGGTCTGCTGACGAGAACGGGGGAGATCTACTGCCTGGTGAGATTGTAAGGTATTCAGTCTCATTTAGAAATGATGGTGACGGTATAGCAGATGGGCTGTTGCTAAAGAATATAATACCTGCAAACACTTCTTTTATAGACGGAAGCTTTGGTGGAGGGAGCGTGGAGCAGTCAGGAGATACGTTAAATGTAAGCCTTCCCCAGCTAAAGCCCGGGGAAGAATATAGCTGTTCTTACAGGGTTAGGCTTGCTGGAGGTTTAAGTTATGGGACAAACCTTACTGCGGCCAGTACTCTTATATATGGCGGGGAGGAAATAGATTCTGGATCTATAACCCGTATGGTGGTTTCCAATTATAGCTACACGGTAGCAGTTATGGGAGACTCCCAGGTAGCAAGAACTGGCTGGGTGGGTATACTGAACAGCATGTTCGAGCAAAGGTATGTTTACGGGGATTTTAGGTTCATAAAAAGCGGCAAGGGTGGAGAGACAGTGGTTATGGGTTATAACCGGATGATAAATTCTGGCATCCTAGGCCAAAACCCATACCTCTTTATAATTAACTACGGAACCAATGATGCAGACATATCTTTGGGAGGCTACCGGACCTCTCCTGAGTCTTTTAGGTATTACCTGACTGCAATGGTCAGCACCATAAAGGCTAATACCAATGCCATGGTGGTGGTAATGTCTACAGGCCCCCAAAATGAAGCACACACCCATGCCAATGTAAATTCGAGTCTGAGAACTATAAACACCATAGCTGCCCAGGTTTGTGCACAGAATGGGGCAGTATTTGTAGATGTTTTCAACCCCATGCTGCAGACAGGAAACCCAAACCAGTTTTTATCTGACGGCCTGCATTACAATGGCAATGGAGATCACTTTGTGGCTACTGTTGCCTTCAGCACTATTTCAAGGTACCTGAACAGGTATGGTACAAAATAGCCTAAATATCATAAAGGTAGGCTGAAGCCTGATGGGCTTGTATGAAATCCAGCTTTTCTCCCAGTTCTTCGAGCTTGTTTAGGAATAATTCCTTTTCGTTGCGGGTATTGTGGCAGAATATAAACCAGGTCCTGCCTTTGCCGTCCAGGGTTTCTAGCTCCTGGAGGTATTTTTCCGGGTTTTCCCTTGATTTTACCCCTTCTATAAATTCTGGTCTGTTGTTCCGTGTATAGTATCTAAAAACCCCTAAGGCTGCATAATAAACATAAACCTGGTCCCCTTTTCTCCTATTATCCTTATAGTAATTAATAGCGGTTCTTGCATCCTCCTTAACAATGGGGTTGGCTATAGTATTAAAACTCCAGAATAATGGCTGGAAGAACACAAGCAGCAGCAATATTATAGTAACCAGAATCCTCTTGCCTCCCAAATGCAAAAATGCATATTCTATCCCTTTTGCAATTAAAAGGTAAAAAACTGGAAGCATAAAAAATACGGACCTATCAAGGATAGGATAAATGTGCAGCATGGAAGCAGTAATGAGGAAGGCAAAAGCGGCAATAGAGGTTGAGAAAAAAAATTTCTTACCCCTTTTCCAAAAAGCTATAAGTCCGGCTAGAATCAACAGGATTATTATTCCACTAAATCTTAACCCTAAAGGAGTGCGGATCATGTTTAGTACAGTTTTTGGGTACCATAAAAATTCATTGAATGATCTTACTGGAAAGGGGGCAAAACCTGTCTTCCAGAAAGAGAAGAAGTAGGGGACTGCCATTTTTTTCGCTATAAGGAAGTAATTCAGGGCAAAACTTACCCACCACAGGATTCCTATTATAATGATATTCCTGTATCTTTTAATATCTTTCCTGTGGTGGGTGGCGAGGGTTAAAATGAACAGGGAAACGGTAGAGGCAGCCAGAATAAAAACAGAGGTAAGGGAGAGCCATATAATAAATGCGCCCAGAAAGCCAAAAATTAGGCTGCTTTTTAGGTTGATTTCTTGCCGATAAACATATACCGCTGAAATAAGGACAATTAAAGTTGCCAGAAGCTCTACTGAATATTGTTTAAATTCTGTGGCATAGTATATGCCATACATGGAAAAAGAAAATAACCCTACTGCAATAGGAACTGCATATTTGTCTAGTAATTTAGTTGAAAGATGCCAAAACAAGAAAGGTGCAGTTATTCCAGCAGCCAGCGGAATTAAACGTAATACGTATTCACTATAACCAAAAATATTGGTTAAAAAATTAACTATCAATAAAAACAGCGGTGGTGCAGCCTGATTATAATCCAGGGGACCCAGAAGTTCTAGGTAATTATATTTAATAAAATTTAAGGCAAGGGCAGCTTCGTCTACCCAAAGTGAGCGGTTGAAGATATACTGACGTATTATTATAGCTATCCCCAAAAGTATTATAAAAAGGATAAACCATTTTGAAAGATAAATTCTTTTTAAAATATTCTTTATTTTACATTTCATGATTGTTATCTTTTAAAAATTAGAGTAGTTTGTTTAGTATATAATTAGATATATTTATTTACAATATTAAATTTTCCAATATTTATTAATGTTGGAAATATTAATGGATAAGTTTCACTATTAAATGTATGTTTGTATTTGTATGTTTGTATTGTTAAGGCAAAGATACGGAGG
>CAYREF010000046.1:0-14645 GCA_964423265.1 uncultured Actinomycetota bacterium | reverse complement strand
GATTTGAATGGATAGATTGCAGCGATTACAAAGCAAGCGTTATAAGTTTTTTGAGAAAAAATAACCGAGAAAATAATTTTTTAGTAGTAGTCCTAAACTTTACCCCTATGGTTAGGGAAAATTACAGGATTGGGGTACCAAAATCCGGTTACTGGAAAGAAGCCTTGAACACAGATTCAACCCATTATGGAGGCAGTGGAATCGGGAATATGGGAGGCAAAAATGCAGATAAAACTGCCTTCCATGGCAAGCCCTATTCATTAAACCTAACCCTTCCGCCCCTATCGGCAGTAATATTTAATTGGGATAATGGAAAAAGTTAAACAGGTAGGCCATAAATACCTTGGAAACGGCAGTTGCTGGTTCAGGGTATGGGCTCCTTTAACCAAGGAAATAGCATTAGCCATAAAAGGTAGAGATAAGAAACTTTACCCTCTAAAGAGGGACAGATTCGGCTATTGGGAAACCACGGTAAAAGAAGTTTATCCCAACACTAATTATTATTACTTAATTGAAGGCAAGAAAAGACCGGATCCTGCATCTTTTTACCAGCCCGGTGGAGCCTGTGGATACTCCCAAGTAATAAGCCTTGATTTTAACTGGACCGATAATAGCTGGCACCCCCCTCCCCTAAAAGACTTAATAATATATGAACTTCACGTGGGCACCTTTACCAAAACAGGGGACTTCTGTGGAGTAATAAAACAATTAGACAGGTTAAAATCAATGGGGATAAATGCAATTGAAATCATGCCAGTAGCCCAATTCCCAGGGGAGAGAAACTGGGGATATGACGGAGTATTCCCATTTGCCGTGCAGAACAGTTATGGTGGGCCTCCAGGCCTTTTTAAACTAGTAGACCAGGCACACAAGAAAAATATCTCTGTAATACTGGATGTTGTTTACAATCATCTGGGACCTGAAGGCAATATTTTAGGGGATTTTGCCCCATATTTTACTAGCAAATATAGGACATTCTGGGGAAAGGCAGTAAATTTTGACCATAGTTACAGCGATAGCGTCAGAAACTACTTTCTTTTCAATGCTCTTTACTGGTTCAAACATTTCCACATAGATGCCTTAAGGCTTGACGCTGTACATAGCATTTATGATATGAGTGCGGTGCATTTTCTGCAAGAACTTAAGAAAAAGGTAGAAGAATACAGCATTAGCAGGGGAAAACCCCACTACCTAATAGCTGAAAGCGACTTAAATGACAATAAGATAATAAAAGGCAGCAGAAACGGCGGATACGGAATGGATGCCCAGTGGAGCGATGACTACCACCACTGCATACATGCTATCCTTACCGGGGAAAGTGATGGCTATTATATGGATTTTGGCAAATTGTGGCACTTCAAGAAAGCCTTACGTGAAGGTTACACCTACGGGAGGCTCTATTCACTATTCCGGAAAAAAACCCATGGAAGCAGAGGGAAAGACATGCCTGCAGAAAAGTTTATTGTTTTTGCCCAAAACCATGATCAGATTGGAAATAGGGCTTTGGGCAAAAGACTACCGGAGCTAGTGCCTTTTGAAGCCTTAAAAGTTTCAGCTGCCCTGGTTCTTCTATCCCCTTACATTCCCCTAATTTTTATGGGGGAGGAATACGCAGAAGAGAACCCTTTCCTTTATTTTACCAGCCACCAGGGCAAAAAGCTGGCTGAATCTGTTACAGAAGGCAGGAAAGAAGAATTCTCTGGTTTCAACTGGGAAAATCAGCCGCCAAACCCTCAGGAGCTGCAAACATTTCTAAATTCAAAACTTGATTACTCTAAACTACGCCAAAAAAAACATAGGGTAGTAGCAACTTACTACAAAGAGGTTATAGGCTTAAGGAAAGCTAATCCCATACTTAGGAAGCCTGGAAATAAAAATATCAAGGTAAATATTGAGGAAGAAAAAAAGACCATGGTTATTGAGCGGCCTGGAAATAAAGGCTGTATCCTGTACCTTGTAAATTTCAATGTAACCGGAAAAAGTATTTATATAAGCAATAAGGGCACATGGGAAAAGCTTTTAGACTCAGCAGATAAAAAATGGCTTGGGCCGGGACCAAAACTTCCCCAAACTATTAAAGAAAAGGAAGCCTTCAAAATTAACAGCTTCAATATAGCAATATATGAAAAATCTAGCCATTGCTAAAAGGCAAGAATTTACCTAAAATTTGGTTATGGATAAATATATTTGTATACATGGACATTTTTACCAGCCTCCCAGGGAAAACCCATGGCTCGAAATGGTAGAGCTGCAGGATTCAGCTAAACCTTATCATGACTGGAACGAAAAAATTACCAGTGAATGCTATGCGCCAAATACAGCATCAAGGATAATAGGCGATGATGGCAAGATAATTGACATAACAAATAATTACAAGAAAATAAGTTTCAATTTCGGCCCCACCCTTCTTGGCTGGCTCAAGGCTAACAAAGGTAGGATATATGAAGCCATAATAAATGCAGATAAAGAAAGCCGGGAAATATTTTCCGGACATGGTTCTGCAATTGCTCAATGCTACAACCACATGATAATGCCGTTAGCTACCAGCAGAGATAAAAAAACTCAAATTTTTTGGGGTATTAAAGACTTTGAAAAACATTTTGGGAGATATCCTGAAGGGATGTGGCTACCAGAAACAGCAGTTGACTTGGAAACACTTGGTTATTTAGCTGAATTTGGAATAAAATTTACTATTCTTGCCCCTAGTCAGGCAAGAAGGATAAAAAAGATCGGAGAGGAAAATTGGACAGAAGTTGATGGTTTAAAAATTGACCCCAAAATGCCTTACCTAATTGATCTGCCTTCAGGGAAGAACTTAAATATTTTTTTCTACGATGGGCCTATTTCTAATGATGTCGGTTTTGGGAACTTGCTAGGGGATGGGCAAGAATTTGCCAAAAGGCTTGTTTCTGCCTTTAAAGAGAATGATAAACCCCAGCTAGCCCATATAGCAACTGACGGCGAAACTTATGGTCATCACCACCGCTTCGGGGATATGGCCCTTTCCTATTGCATCCATTACCTAGAGTCAAACAACCTGGCAGAAATTACTAACTACGGTCTATATTTAGAAAAATTTCCCCCAACCCACAAAGCTGAAATCCATGAAAATTCATCCTGGAGTTGTGCCCATGGAATTGAGAGATGGAGAAGCGACTGCGGATGCAATACTGGAATGCATAAGGATTGGAACCAAAAATGGAGAGGTCCTTTAAGGAAAGCCATGGACTGGCTAAGAGATGAGGCGGAAGATGTATATGCCCAACAAATTGAAGATTATTTCAATGACCCCTGGGCAGTAAGGGATAATTATATAGAAGTAATTTTTGACAGGAGCAAGCCAAACGTAGAAAATTTTCTGGCTGAAAACCAAAAAAGGGATTTAAGCCCTGAAGAAAAAATCCATGCCTTAAAACTCTTAGAAATCCAAAGGCATTCAATGCTGATATTTACCAGCTGCGGCTGGTTTTTTGATGAAATATCAGGAATTGAAACTGTGCAGGTTTTAATGTATGCGGCTAGACTAATACAGCTGGTAAAGGATGTTAGCGGGGAGAATTTAGAGCCAGAATTGTTGGATCTGCTTGAAGGCGCCCCCAGTAATATAGAAACATTTCAGAACGGGAAAAATATATATAGAAAATTGGTAAAGCCTGCCATTCTTGATTTGCTTAGGGTTGGGATAAATTTTGCAGTTTCTTCCATCTTCGAAAACTATCCTGAACATACCAAAATTTATTGCTTTAAAATCAAAACCCATATCTATGAACGGATAAAATTAGGCAGGCAAAAACTAGCTATAGGAAAATCCAGCCTACATTCAACAATTACCTGGGAAGAGGAAATTGTAAAATTTGCTATCCTCCATTTAGGAGACCATAACCTAGTGGGAGGGATAAAGAGTTATGAAAACAAGGAATCCTTTGAAAAAACTCATAGAGAGATAAAAGACGCCTTCCTTAGCAGTGACATTCCCTTAACCATAACTCTAATAGATGAGTATTTTGGCTCCCATAATTATTCTCTGTGGCACCTCTTTAAAGATAAGCAGAGAGAAATTATTCTTAAAGTGGCCAAACCTGCAATTAAGGAAATAGAGCAACTTTACAGGCAAATATATAACCATAACTATCCTATCATGCAAGCCATGAAGCAAATGGAGGTACCACTTCCAGATGCATTTGTAAATACCATCAAATTTATATTCGATTCAGATATTATAAAAATAATTAGAGACCGAAAAACTAAGTTGAAGAAGCTAAATAATTTAGTTGAAGAAATAAATAGATGGCCAATCCAGCCCGACAAAAAGACCATAAGCTATGAAGCTAGCAAAAACATAAACAGGTTAATGGAAAAACTATATGAGACACCCAAAGATAAATTACTGCTAAAAACCATAAAGTCAATTTTACATACTTTAAAGCCTCTTGATTTGGATTTTGACTTGTGGGAATCCCAGAACCTTTATTTTAAACTAAGCAGGACTGCTTATCCGGAAATGGTTGAAAAATCCAAACAAGGCGATAAAAAAGCAGAAGAATGGGTAAAATATTTTGAAGAATTAGACGGGTACCTTCCTTCAAGGAGCCTCTAATGGAAATACCTGTTTCAACTTACAGGATACAGTTTTCAAAAAATTTCAAATTTAATCAATTATACAAATTTGTAAGCTATTTTTCCAAGCTAGGCATAACAAATATTTATGCTTCCCCCATATTTGAATCAAGGAAGGGGGGTACCAGCGGATATGATATCATAAATCCCGAGAGAATAAACCCGGAAATAGGAACAGAACAGGAATTTACCAGATTAATTAAAAATTTGCGTAAAAATAAAATAGGCTGGCTGCAGGATATAGTTCCCAACCATATGGCATTTGATTTTTCAAATAAGCCGCTAACTGATATTTTTAAGAAAGGCAGAAAATCAAAATATTATAAATTTTTTGATATTGACTGGAATTCCCATATAAAGGAATTGAAGGGAAAAGTTCTGGCACCCTTTTTAGCCGAGCCCTACAGGCAAGCCCTTGAGAATGACAAGATAAAGGTATCATTTGGATCCCAGGGTTTTAGCATTAACTATGCTAACTTCACTTTTCCCGCCAAGTTAAGCTCTTATAAATATTTCCTAGACATTTCTCAGAATCCTAAGCTAAAAGACATAGCAGGTATTAAAGATGAAAGCATAATAGAAAAATTATATAAACTATACATTACTGAGAAAGATGCAGAAAAGCAGATAGACAAAAGTATTGAGTTTTTCAATAACAATAAAATACCCCTAGATAAGCTTCTATCCATCCAAGCATATAAACTGTCTTACTGGAAAGTAGCTACAGAACAGATAAACTATAGAAGATTCTTTACTATAAATCACCTTATATGTACCAATACCCAAAAGCCGGAAGTTTTTAAATACCTGCATTCCCTTGTATTTGATATGTGCAATAAAAATTATTTCTCAGGTCTGAGGATAGACCACATAGATGGGTTACATGATCCTGAACAATATTTAAAAAGATTAAAGAGGAAGGTTAAAAACAAATATATAATTGTTGAAAAAATCTTACAAAAGAAAGAAAAATTACCAGAAAGCCTACCTGTAGAAGGAACCACCGGATACGATTTTTTAAATTACTTAAATGCCATTTTTTGCCAAAAAAGAAACAAAAGTATATTTGGTAAAATATACTCAAGTTTTATCGGAAAAAAAATTAATTATGGCTATTTAATTTACCAGAAAAAACAGCTCATATTATACAAACATATGAATGGAGATCTTGATAACCTAACCCTGGATATTAGAAGAATTGCAAAAAAAGCAGAAAAGCTTGAAGATATTCCATTCCCTGCCCTAAAAAGGGCAGTTGGAGAAATTTTATGCTTCCTTCCTGTATACAGGACATATTTTTCAAAAACCTATGGAAAAGATAGCAAAAATTATATTAAGGAAGCTATATCTAAATCAATACAGAAAAATCCAGATCTCATCTACGAGCTAAATTTTCTGCGCAGGATGTTTGCCAATAAAAGCAACCATGACATAAGGAACTTCATATTAAAGTTCCAGCAATTAAGTGGGCCACTTATGGCAAAAGGATTAGAAGATACTGCTTTCTATATTTATAACCCTTTAATTTCCCTAAATGAAGTAGGAGGATTTCCAGACAGTTTTGGAGTAAGTTTAGGTGAGTTTTATAAATTTAATGAATTCAGGCATAAAAAGTGGCCGCATTCATTAAATGCTACCTCTACCCATGATACAAAAAGGGGAGAAGATATAAGGGCAAGGATAAATGTATTATCAGAAATACCAGAGCAATGGAAAAATACATTAAAGTACTGGAAAAAAATAAATAAAAGTAAAAAAGAAAAAATAGGCAGACAGCTTTATCCGGACAGAAATGATGAATATTTTCTTTATCAAACCCTTATAGGAAGTTACCCTTACCAAAAGTTCGACCTGGAAAACTATACAAAACGCATAAAAGACTACCTGGTAAAATCAGTAAGGGAGGCTAAAGTACACACTGCATGGATAAAGCCAGACGAAGAATACGAAGAGGCATTCAAAAAATTTTTTGAAAGGTTACTGGTAGACAGAAACTTTATGGATAACTTTAATAAGTTTTTTGAAAAAATCTCCCACTATGGAATTTTTAATTCCTTATCCCAACTGATTATAAAAATAACTTCCCCCGGTATCCCGGATTTTTATCAGGGAACTGAATTATGGGACCTAAATTTGGTAGATCCAGATAACAGGAAGGAAGTTAATTTTGGAAAAAGAATAAGACTCTTAGATGGGATAATAAAGCAGGAAAAAAAATTAACCCATCTGTTGCCTGAGCTCCTAGAAAACAAAGAAGACGGCAGAATCAAGCTGTTTTTAACTTATAAATTAATTAAGCAAAAAAAGCAATTTAAAGATTTCTTTTCCAAGGGCAGATATACAAGTTTTAATGCCAATGGAATGTTTGGAGACAATATTATAAGTTTTGGTTATAAATACGGGAGTGATACTCTATTGGCTATAGCCCCAAGATTCTTAACCAGTGTTATTGGAGAAAATCAACTGCCCATGGACAAAAAAGTTTGGAAAGATACAAATATTAATATAGAAGGTAATATTACTTATTTAAAAAATTTAATAACCGGGGAGAAAATAAATACCAGTAAAAAATTTTATATTGGCGATATTTTAAATAATTTTCCTGTTTCACTATTACTGGCAAAAGGAGGATAAAATGGCAAGGGCAAACGGGATTCTCTTACACATATCTTCACTTCCGTCATCCTATGGTATTGGCGATTTTGGAAAATATGCCTACAAATTTGTGAATTTTTTAAATGAAACAAAACAAAAATACTGGCAAATGCTTCCTTTAAACCCTACCAGCCTGTCCATGTCAAATTCACCTTACAGCAGCAATTCTGCTTTTGCAGGTAATATACTTTTTATAAATCCCACAATCTTACAACAACAAGGCCTGGTAGATAAAGAAGATCTTGAAAGCGTCCCCCCCAGCCCTTATGTAGACTACCACAAGGTTACTGTTTTTAAAAAGAACCTGTTAAAAAAAGCTTTTGCAAGATTCAAGCAAAATGAGGATTTTTATAGTTTTTGCCAGGAAAATAGCTCCTGGTTGAATGACTATTCCCTATTTTTAACTATTAAAAGCCGAATCTCCGATAAGAGCTGGGATAGGTGGCCTGCCGCCTTAAGAGACAGGGATGAAAATTCATTAAAAGAGGTTGAGCAAGAATTCAGCAGTCAAATAAATTATTACAAATTCTGCCAGTATTTGTTTTTCAGACAATGGCATAGCTTATATGAATATTGCCACCAAAAAGATATTAAAATTATTGGTGATATTCCTATTTATATCTGTTTTGACAGCTCAGATGTTTGGGCCAATCCTAATATATTTAGGCTTTCTGATGAAAAAAGGCCTCTGTATGTGGCAGGGGTTCCCCCTGATTATTATAGTGAAACCGGCCAACTTTGGGGAAATCCAGTTTTTAACTGGGATGAACTTAAAAACACAGGCTATAAGTGGTGGATAGACAGGCTATCACATAATTTCAAATTTTTTGATATTAGCAGGATTGATCATTTTAGAGGCCTTGTGGCTTACTGGCAAATACCTGCAGGTGAAAAAAATGCCATAAATGGTAAATGGGTAGAAGTGCCTTTCAAAGATTTTTTCAATGTGCTCACCAGTAATTTCCCTAATTTGCCCATAATCGCAGAAGATTTAGGCATTATAACTGAGGACGTAAGGGAAGTAATGAAGACATATAACCTGCCGGGTATGAAGGTTTTATTATTTGCTTTCAGTGAGGATGACCACCCATATATGCCCCATAATTACCCAAGAAACTCTTTCGTATATACCGGAACCCATGACAACAACACTGCAAAAGGCTGGTTCGAAACAGAAGCAGCCGATGACGAAAAAAAAAGGCTATCTGAATATTTGGGAAAGGAAGTAAGCATCAGTAATGTTAGTTTAGAATTAGCTAGGTTAGCAATGATGTCAGTTTCCGACAATGCTATTATACCTATGCAAGACCTATTAGGCCTTGGGAAAGAAGCCAGGATGAACTTTCCCTCAAAATCAGAAAATAATTGGCGCTGGAAACTTTCGGATAGCCAGCTGGAAAAAAGCAGAATTAAGGAAACCCTTTATAACCTGACTAAAATATATGGAAGAATGTAAAAGATTATTAATATTCTGTTTTTTAAAATTTCAATAACCAGAAAACCAAATTATTAAATTAGCTAGAGTTAATGTTTATCCCATATAGATATTAAAAAATATTATTCAGCTTATATATATTTATATTTCCATAGCTAGGACAGCATTCACGGATGCAAAACAAATAGAATTTATATAGAAGGCCTGGATTACTTATCACTGCTTATATTGTATCTCTCAATTGAGTTCGCTTTTCCGGATCTTGTGTTTATATCAACAATAACACTATTAATCCAGATATCATCATTTGAAACTACAAATTTTTGGGGCATATTCTTTAAAAACCTATTGATTATAATATCTTTTCTAACTCCTATTACCGAATCCATGGGCCCGACCATCCCTACATCCGTTATATATGCAGTACCCTGGGGAAGAATTTTATCATCTGCAGTTTGCACATGAGTATGAGTACCAATAACTGCACTAACTTTACCATCCAGATACCAGCCCATGGCAATTTTTTCCGATGTTACCTCGCCATGAAAATCCACTATTATAATATTTGTTTCTTTTCTTAAATCTCTCAGTATCTTTTCGGCTTTTCTGAATGGGCAATCCAGGTTTTCTAAAAAAACCCTTCCACAAATATTAATAACCGCTACCTTCCTGTTTTCAATTTTGACATTAGAAAAGATATAAGAGCCATTACCTGGAGTATTAGGAGGATAGTTTGCAGGCTTTAATAGCTTGGGCTGTTTTTCAATATAACTGTATATTTCCTTCTTCTTATAAATATGGTTTCCACCAGTAATGACATCTATTCCCAGGTTTAAAAGATTATCACATATTTTAGGGGTAATACCCAAGCCCCCTGCTGCATTCTCGCCATTAGCAATAACTACATCTATTTCTTTTTCCTTAACTATGTTTTCTAGTTCTTCTCTAAGTATTTTCCTGCCTGGCCTTCCGAAAATATCTCCTAGAAATAAAATTTTCAAAATAAACCTTTCTAGCTATTGGTTATTCTTTCAAAACCGCTATAAACATTAAACCTCTTCCCCCTTGCATAACCTATTGCAGTAATATTTAGACTTTCCGCCAACTTTGCTGCCTTATGGGTTATAGAGGAGTTTGTTATAATAACAGGTAGTCTCATTTTTGCAACTTTCTTTATAATATCAATTGCTACCCTTCCAGAAGTATAAACAATTTTCTTATCCATCCCAATACCATTTAGAAGAGAATGCCCAAAAATCTTATCAAGGCAATTATGTCTGCCTATATCTTCATATATACAAATTAGCTTGCCTTTAAAGTCAAATAAAGCTGCAGCATGAAAACCGCCATATTTTTTCTTGTTTACCTGATATTTCTTTACACAATTACTTAATTCAAATATCACTGCTGGCAAAAAGCTGCTATTTGCCTCCAACTTACTTAGCTCGTTAATTTCAATAAGATTAGTCAAGCTTCCGCAACCAGAACTTATATAGTAGTTGCTGCTAATCCTTATATTATCTTTTTTAGTTTCTATTGAAATTTTTTGTAAAAAATCTTTTTGCCTTTCATGCTCTTCAATTTTTTTTATCCAGTCAAAATTTTCTATAAATCCTTCAGAAGCTAAAAACCCTATAGCAAGCTCTTTTTCTTTTCCGGGGGAGCAGGAAATATTTGCAACCTTAAATCCATTAACTATAACCTGTAGTATTTTCTCTGACGGAATAGAATCCTTGGTTCTTTCCCTGGATTTTGACCTCCAGTGCTTTTCTGCTAAAATCTCTTTTCCTATTTCCAAAATTTTACCTTCCAGCTTCCATCTTCTTCTTTTACCAAAGATACCTCTTTGTTATTGTATATCTTTTCTTCTCCGTCATAAGAATCCACAAAGTCTATGCATACAATTGCAATGTTATTCTTAACTTCAGCCCAATTAATCTTAAAAGATATTATATCAGCTACATTCCTAAATTCATTTCTAAAGTTTTCAAAACTATTCTCTTGCTTGTCTTCGCTTGAGATATATTTATAAGCTAATTTATAATCTTTTTCCACAACAGCAGTAAAAAAATTTTCTACTGTCAGTACAGCCTTATCCAGCTCCTCCTCACTGCTAAACTTGCCAACTATATTTTCCCTTAACTGGCCAAGCTGGGTACAAGAGGGTAAAAAAAGGATAAGCACCACCATTAAAGTAGAAAAAAATTTTAAGATTCCTTTTACAGACATAGCTAAATTATAATCTATAATAAAATGGTGTAAAGAAAAATGGTAGCGGGGATAGGATTTGAACCTATGACCTTCGGGTTATGAGCCCGACGAGCTACCAGACTGCTCCACCCCGCGCTGTTACTTGTTAACTCTGTTGACAATTATAATGATTTTTCAATTTTTTTCAAATCTACCAGATACTTCTGGCTTCTTTCTGGAGAACTACATTTTTACTTAAAAATTCTTCTAAGTCAAATCCTTTTATAATATTTTTTAAATCCAGCCTTAATAGAGGAAAGTAATGGTCATTTTTTTTAATATAAAAGCCCTTTTTAATTAAGAATTTGGCAGGAGTTAAACCATCTATGCCTTCGTAATAATTACCCTCATTTTTCTGGCCGATAATCTCCATTGCCCTGTTTTTTTCCTTTACCAAGTCTTTTTCTAAAGATAGCAGCAAACTGGTGCCCACAGACTTATTCCGGTATTTCTGTTTTACATAAATACAGCTAATAAAAGTGCTGTTTTTATCAGGCGGGTACACGTTAAAATTCTTTAATTTAGGAAACAGGTAATAGTCCCCATAAATTAATACGCCAATACATTCTCCCCTGTCGAAAGCTGCTTTTATTTTTCCCCCGAATCTGTAAAAATTTAGTATGCCTTTTATTTTGTTGCTTTTGTGTTTATTTTCATAAATTTTGCTTTTAAGGAATCTAAAAAGATTTCCCATGTCTTGAAAATTATCTAATAAGCTAGCCTTTTTATAGGTATACCAAAAATTACAATCCGTACACCGGATATTTAAATCCTTTATTTGGCCATAATCTAAATTTTTTATTTCAATATTTGAATACATGTCTAAAAAAATAATATAATTTATTAATTATATCTTTTGAAGTTTTTCGGTTTTTAATATATATTACTAAAACAACAATTTAAATAATACTATTTTTTAGGGCATGAGTAAAAAAATAACTTTTGACTACTGGAAACACTTATATGCTCAGAGAACAGCTGACATGTATTCCTCAGAAATAAGGGATCTCTTAGCTTTATCAGCAAGGCCTGATATAATTTCATTTGCCGGTGGAAATCCAGAAGTCAAATCATTAAATTATCAAAAGCTGGAAAAATATGTTAAAAGGGCTTTAGCCATAGATGGTGATGTTAGCTTGCAGTATGGGAGCTCGGAAGGTTTTTATCCTTTTAAAACTAAGCTTGTAAATGTTATGAAGCTTGAAGGCATTGAAGTAAATGAAGAGGACATCATAGTTACTACAGGAGGCCAACAGGCACTGGATCTTATAGCAAAAATTTTTATTAATAAAGGTGACTCCATAATAGTTGAATCCCCAAGCTATACCGGGGCACTAAATTCATTTAAATCTTATGAGCCTAAAATTATTGGAATTCCGGTAGACTCTAAAGGTATTAAAATACCAATTCTAGAAAAAAAATTAGAAGAACTAAAAAAAAGTGGCGAGCAAGTCAAATTTATATACCTTGTACCAAATTTTTCTAATCCTTCAGGGGTCACTTTAAACTTACCAAGGAGAAAAAAAGTATTACAGCTTGCAAAAGATTACAATACAGTAATTATTGAAGATAATCCCTATGGAATGCTTAGATATGAAGGCAAGAGCTTGCCTACAATTAAAGAACTGGATTTAACCAGCAGCAATAAGCATGTGCTGTATATGAGCACTCTTTCAAAATTACTCGCCCCGGGTTTTAGGATAGGGTGGATAGTAGCCCCTCATTTAATAATTGAAAAATTAACTCTGGGTGTCCAAGCCGCAGATCTTTGCACCAGCTCCTTTTCTCAAAGAATTGCTTTTGAATATTTTTCTGATCCCAGCTGGAAAGACAATATAGATAATTTCATAAAAATCTACTCCAAAAGAAGGGATGCAATGCTTGAGTCTTTAAAAAAATATTTTCCGAAAGGCTCAAGCTGGTCAAAACCCAAGGGAGGCTTTTTTATTTGGCTGAAATTACCGGAGTATTTAAATACAAAAGAAATTTTAGCAGATGCCATAAGGAATAAAGTGGCCTATGTACCCGGAAGTGGATTTTATGCGGATAATATGGGTTATAATGAAGCTAGGCTAGCATTCTGTTCCGAAAATACAGAAAACATTAAAAAAGGCATTAAAATATTAGCAGAAATTATAAAGGGTAAAATCAAACTTTATAAAAGCTTTAAATAATAAAGAGAAGTGATTAATATGAAAAAAAATATAGCAGTTCTTATGGGTGGAAGGTCCCTGGAGAGGGAAGTATCAATAAAAAGCGGCCAAAGAGTTTCAAATGCCCTCCGGAAATTAGGGCATAATGTCACTAAACTAGATGTTGATGAGTCAATTATTGATAATTTAACCAAAAATAAGATTGACTTAGCTTATATTGCTTTACATGGAAAAGACGGTGAAGATGGAACCATGCAAGAAATGCTTGAAGCACTGGATATCCCCTATACTGGCCCGGGAGTATATTCTAATATCTTAAGTTTTGATAAAATTATTTCAAAACAGATGTTAGAAAATAAAGGGATATCCACACCTCCTTTTTATTTCTTAAATGAAAGCTCTTTTAAGGAACTGGGGGCATCAAAAATTCTGCCTGCTGTTATAAACAAACTTGGGCTTCCATTAGTGGTAAAGCCTTCAGCTCAAGGCTCTGCACTTGGGATAAAAATTATAAAAAATGAAAAAAAGCTTCCAGATGCAATTATTTCTGCACTTAGCTACAGCAAAAAAGTAATTATCGAAAAATTCATTAAAGGAACTGAGCTTGCGGTTAGCATAATAGGTAAGGAAAAAGTCCAGGTTCTTCCTGTAGTAGAAATTGTTCCAAAGAAAAAATTCTTTGATTTTGAATCAAGGTTCTCGGTTGACGAAACTGAATATTTTGTACCAGCCAGGTTGAAGCAAAAAATCTCCGAGGATGTTGAAAAAACTGCTCTTGATGTCCATAATGCATTGGATTGCCATAAGCTATCCAGGGTGGATATTATACTTGACCAGAACAATGTACCCTACGTACTAGAGCTTAACACTTCTCCGGGCATGACAGATACCAGCTTGCTACCTATGGCTGCCAAAGAAGCAGGAATGGAATTTGAAGATTTGGTAGAAAAAATTATTAATATGTCTTTTTGACAGATATTTTTTGCTCTGGTAATATTTTACAGTTACAAATGTCCCTGTAGCTCAGTTGGATAGAGCACAGGATTCCTAATCCTGGTGTCGGCAGTTCGAATCTGCCCAGGGACACCATCTATAACCATTATTTTAATAATAATAATATAATTGGGATATCCGCTTTACTCTCGTACATACTATATGTAGTGGTTATTAGAAATTATACCAGCCTTTGCTCTCAAAAACTTGATAATCGAAATTCTCACATCTATAAACTCCTCTTTTGGCAATCCATGCTTTTTTATACCTAAATGTGGGCAACAAAACCCATCTGACTAGCAGACCTTAGCTAAATATTTATAGTAAGCCTTTTTTGGCCCAAAACGCTATTTAAATTCAATAGTTGTAATCAGATAATCTTTCATACACAAATACTATATATAGTGGGTACGAGAGTCAACCGTATACCCCAATAATATAATTTGCTTAAGATATTAATTGAGGTTAAAATCCTCCCTCCCCAGCCAAAATACTATATTCATTTTTCAAGAAAAGAACCCCATGGCATATATGAGATAGAT
>CAYREF010000045.1:7193-14834 GCA_964423265.1 uncultured Actinomycetota bacterium | reverse complement strand
TTTTGTGTCAACGGTTGGAATCAGTGAAGAGATTATACAAAAATATATTGAGATGCAGGGAAGAGAAGACAGCGGACAAGCTCAGCTTGAATTCTGAAAATCTTCTATTTTTGAATTAGAAAAAGCTCTTTGCCCCTGTCCTATAGTGCTGGGGCTTGAAGAAGAAACGATATTAAAAATAAGGTTCCAGGAAAGAAAAAAAAACTTTATATTTCTGGGACATAAAGATAACAAAAGAGTATAAAGTCATTTTGAGCTGAATTTAGGCCAAAACAAAATAGCTAAGAAATAGTTTTCCAAATATTAAAGGAGGCAATATTTTGAAGTTAGCAGACAGTATTATTTTAATAACTGGAGCTGCTGGAGGCATCGGCTCCAAAATTTCTACAAAACTGGCCAGGGAAAAAGCAAATCTTATTTTAGTGGATAGAGATAAGAAGAGTATAAAGAAGCTAAAAGATGAGCTAAAAGATTTTGTTAATGCATGCTATATAATTGGGGACATAAGAGATATAAGTACCCAGGATAAAATAATAGATGCCAGTATTAGTAGATACGGGAGGGTCGACTGCCTTATAAATTCAGCAGCTATATCGGTAAGCAAATACCTTACCGATATTCCGGATTCAGTTATATCAGAGATTGTAGACACCGGCCTTAAAGCCCTTATTAGCTTGAGCAAAAAAGCTATCAAGGAAATGGAGAAGCAAAAATCTGGCATAATCATAAATTTCTCCTCCCTTGCCGGCAAACATACATCTCCCCGGCTCCTTCCTTACAATGCTGTCAAGTCAGCTGTAATTGCTTTCACGGAAGGAATAGTAAAAGAAGCTGAAGTTAAAAGAAGTGGCATAACTGCTTATGCAATCTGTCCAGGCTCAGTGCTTACTAATATGCATTATCAGATGACTGCGCAACAATATGGGGTAGAACCTAAAGAAGTTAAAAAATCATTGGGTACAGATAACCCCATAGGGACACCGCTAGAAAATCTGCTTATGCCAGAAGAGGTAGCGGATAAAGTAATAAATCTATTGGCCGGCAGAATCAGGATAGGTAAAGGCAGCTGTTTGGAGATAAGAAAATGAGATTATGGAAAAACATGTTCCATTTCCTTATCAAAATCATAATCCTCCCTTGGCCTTACAAGGTAAATATTTCCCCCATGTAGATCACTGAAATATAATCCTTCATTACCAAAAGCTAGGCCACAAGGTGATGCTGCGCCTTTACCGGTATAGGTTACAAATTCATCATAAGAGCTTATGCCTGTAGCTGTTTTATTTATTCTCATCTTTACTATTTTTTTGCCCTTTACTTGACGTCCCTTTTGGTAAGAATCACCAAATAGCGCTACGAAAATCTCATCAGAAAATCTTGAGTGAAATTGGCCATCTTGCATGAAATCCAATGCTGTGGGAGCCTGAGTAAAATGCCACCAGAAAAGCGCATTAGTCCTCATATCGCCATACCAACCATGATTTCCTCCCGCCTCTACTTTAGCAAGCACATCGTCTACGGCAGGACCATTTATGGTTACATATAATGATTTATCGCTTTTTCTCCAGGCTGCACCAAATGGATTTCTAAAACCTTTGGCAAAAACAAGACTTCCTTTAACCGGGTTATCTTTAGGTATGCTTCCGTCTAGGTTCATCCTTAAAATTTTACCCCTGAGGTCATTATCATCCTGGGGAGATTTTTCCCATGAACCTCCATCGGCTACATTCAGGTAAAGCTTACCATCAAAGCCAATACTTGGTGCCTGAATTTGATGCGCTTTGGTGGTTGATGGTATATCATCTATTATGGTATCCATGTTGCCTACTTTAAGGCCATCTTTGCTTTTCATCCTTACCAGCTTTCCCTTTATTTCTTTCTTATCTTCATAAAGCATGGATACAAAAAGATCACCGGACTCTGGTTCTATACAAATTCCTGTAACTCCGGATTCTCCTTGGCCTGGAATTTCCGGTACAGGCTTGTAGTTTAACAGCTCTTGGGCATATGTGTAGACCTTGTAGTCTTTAGTAATAGTTCTGACCTGTCCATAAAGTTCTGTTACATATAGCAATACATTACTTTTATTATTATGGGTAACAGCAATATTTACCGGTAGGTTAAGCCCTTTTGCTATAAGCTTTAATTCAAAACCAGGAAAAACCCACCAGTCTTGTTCAGGCTTCATTTTATAGCTCCTTTCATAATAAGATTAGAAGGTTTGATTAATTTTTAAGTAAACCCATCAAATGAATCCACCTATTTTATTATCTATAATCATTTATTTTTAGTCAATTGATAAAAAATTGAGATAAAAAAAAATCTTCAAATATTAAAATGGTTCAAAATTTTATTAGAAAAGTTGTAATTGTTACAGCAGGTCATTTTTTTTATCAGATTCTCTATTAGGTTTACTGTTGTTCCACTTTTTCTTTATTAAAATTGCTACCATAAAAGAAATTAAAAATCCAAAACATATTACCATTAATACCTGCTCGATAGTTTCTGCAATGGACCCAAAAAAAGAATAGGCAAAAGCTAAGGGTAGAATGCCTGCAAATGAGAAAGTCATATATTTTTTAAAGCTCATTTTTGTTAATCCACATGTAAGGCATAGTGACTCATTAACTATGGGCAAACCCTTTGAGATAATTATTAACCAGTGACCACTTTTTAAATTCCATAGCTGCATTCTCTTTCTATCTTTTTTAGAAATTAATTTTTTTAGAAAGCTTTTCTCAGAATAATAACCTAATATATACCCTGCTACTGAACAAATTAACATTCCAACTGTAATTGAGAACATACCCAAATAAATACCTAAAATATTGCCTGCTAGGGTAAAAATAACTGTACTGGGTACAGGCAAAATGACATCTATTCCTAGAAAGCCTGCAAGTATCCAAAAAACAGAGAAGGAAGATCTGGATGAAATGCTATCAATTGCTTTCTGAAGAAATTTAAAATCGAAAAAAATAAAAATAATCCAGGTTAGTAGCATAAGTAACCCAACCATAATAGGAATTTTAACCCAGTCCAGCTTTAAATATAATTTTTTAAAGATTCCATTTATTTTATAAAAGCTATTTGACATGTGCGGTTAGTATTAAAAATATATTAAATTTCAGACCTAAAAAGCCAATTATTTTAGAACACTTTTTAATTCTATTTACACTGCTTATAGTGCTCTTATCTGCTACACGATACAATATTAAGCAAAGGTTATGTAATTTTAATTCTCCTAATCAATAAAAAAACTTACTTAACCACTTTCCACAGGCTGTCCACAAAATAGCTATTAGTATCAAAAAAATTCTCTACAATCTCAAAATTATTATTACCTGCCATCTCTTTTATTCTTTCAAAATGATACTTATATGAAGATTCAGTATGTATTGGTTCCCGTGCCTTAAATGTAAAGAATTTATTTAATTTTTGGATAAAGACTTTTTGCTTTTTCTTACTTATAAGAAAGCTTTTTACTGCCTCTTCAGTTTTATCATAGGTAGCATAGAATTCAAACTGATTTAGGTCAAAATTACCTTTAAGTTCACTGTTTATCCTTTTTAAAAGATTTTTATTAAAAGCAGCTGTAATGCCCTGTTTATCATTATATGCTTTGGTCATTAAATCTATATTTTTTTTTAAGTCAAAGCCAATCAAAACTAGGTCACCATTATTTAGCGACTTCCAAAGACTGGACAAAAATGATTTTGTTTTTATAGGATTAAAGTTTCCTATATTTGAGCCGAGGAAAAGCACCACATTTCTTTTATTGTTCTTAGATGAAAGCCAGGAAAGTCCTTCAAAATATTCTGAGACTAATCCCCTGATTTGTAAATCAAGAAACTCATTTTTTAAATTATCTGTAAATTCAGCTATAGCATCTTCCGATATGTCGATGGGAAAAAAGTAAAAATTGCAGTCATTTTTTTGTAATTCTTGGAGCAGGACGCCGGTCTTTTTCCCGTCTCCGCACCCCAGGTCTATCAGGTTAAATTCTTTATTGCCAATTTTATTACAGATTTGTTTTCTGTTATTTTTTAAAATTTCCATTTCTGTGGTTGTAAGATAATATTCAGGCAGCTTGGTTATTTCTTTAAATAACCTGCTTCCCTCACTGTCATATATATACTTTGATGGAAGTGACTTTAATGGTTTAGACAGACCTTTTAAGACATCCCTGGCAAATTCCTGTTTCGTTTTAAACTTTATATCTTCTTTCTGCTGTAATAAATAAGTCTTTTTTTTCATTTCTACTCCTATTTGCACGGAATAAACCTTATAATATTTTTAGAATTATTAATTATTTCTTTTATTATACTAAGGGATTTAAGTATTTGCTCTTCACTTGTCCTATATCCCAGGGAAAATCTAAGTGAACAATGAGCCTCATCTTCACTAAGACCCATAGCCAGAAGGGTATGGGAGGGATCAGCCGAGCCAGAATGGCATGCAGAACCTGAGGAAAAGCATAATCCTCTTTTAGCAGCTTCCAGCATAATAGATTCACCTCTTATCCCGGGAATAGTAATATTTAAGGTATTGGGTAAACGGTTATTCCAGCTACCGTTTAATACATAATTAGGTATAATTTCCTTTAGCCCTGATTCAAGCCTGTCCCGGAGTTTTTTAATCTCGCTCATGTGGTTAAGGTATTTTGGTACCATGTCTATCGCTTTTCCAAATCCAGCAATTCCTAACAAATTTTCGGTGGCAGAACGCATTCCATATTCTTGTCCCCCGCCATGAATCAAAGTCTCAAGGCTTGTTCCTTTTCTTATGTATAATGCGCCAATACCCTTTGGTCCATACAGTTTATGTGAAGAAATAGTTAGCAAGTCAACTCCTAAATCTTTAACATCTATAGGAATTTTGCCCATAGCTTGAACAGCGTCTGTATGGAATACAATTTGTCTTTCTCTGGTGATGCTGGAAATTTCTTTTATGGGTTGTATTGTGCCGGTAATATTATTTGCCAGCATAATAGTTACCAGACAGGTTTCTTCAGATATAAGCTTTTTAACATCATCAGGATTAACTGTTCCTGTTTTATCAACAGGAAGATAGTTAACCCTAAACCCTTGAGTTTCAAGCCATTTGCAACTATTTAAGACTGCGGGATGCTCAACCGAAGAAGTGATTATGTGGTTCCTTTTCCCCTTATTTGCTAAGGCCACCCCTTTTATGGCAATGTTATCTGATTCAGTTCCCGATGCAGTAAAAATAATTCTTTTAATTGTACAGTTTAGCTGCTGCGCAGCCTGCCGCCGTGCTTTATCTATTATTTTTTTTGCTTTTTTACCTTCATTATGGACACTTGAGGGATTTCCATATATATCAAACACCTCTTCCATATATTCCTTAACTTCATCTGCAATTTCAGTAGTAGCATTATTATCTAAATATATAGTTTTATCTGACTCTTTAATTTTTGTTACTTCAATTTCACTAGATTTTGCTTCGCCCGAATCAAGAACCAAAGTATCATTTTCATTTTCGATTTTGACTATATCGCACAACAAAGCTTTGTACACAGGAAAACCTGAAATAGGGTCATAGTTATCAAGGTCTGTAAGGCTGTTAATATTAGTATTGCGCCATGCCTCAGGCCCAATTGGGCTTCCGCAGGCATGATTTGCCTCAATACATCCTTCTTTAATGTCTTCTGTGACTATTGCTCTTTGGACTACACTCCCACGGGGAGTTTTTATCATTACCTTCTCACCATTTTCAATACCCCTTTTTTCCGCATCTTTGCTGTTTACCATAACTGTCGGCTCAGGCCTATTTTTGTTAAGGCCTTTTATGCCATGGTGCTGAGTATGAAAACTTGTATTCACCCTTGCCCCCGAATTAAAAACTAGCGGAAATTTTTTAAATAGTTCTGGCTGGGAGACAGGGCCCTCTTTTGGCTCAGAGTACTTTGGGAGCGGTTCATAGCCATGTTCATCTAGGATGTTGGAGGCAAGTTCAAATTTCCCGCTAGGAGTGTCAAATCCAACTTTTCCGTCTTTTCTCAGGTTCCCCTTTTCCCATTTTTTATATTGCATCATCTCAGTATCTATTGATACCGTACCTCCTGCTTTTCTTACTTCTTCCAGGGAAAAACCAGACCCTTTTAGAACATACCTTAGCAATTCTTCTTCTGTTTGGGGATAAAGATGCCCGTATCCAAGTCTTTTTGCAAGTTCGGCGAGTATAAAAAAATCACTTCTTGCTTCTCCCAAAGGCTCTATCATTCTTTCCCTGATCCTAAATATAGAGCCGTAAGTCATATAGGAAACATTTTCAAAATAAGTGGTAGCAGGAAGCACTAAATCAGCATAGGCAGAATCTGCAGTTAACTGCCTATCTATAGTCACCAGAAAATCTAATTTTTCCAAAGTCTTTTCCCAGATGGCCGAATTAGGCCAGGAAGTAGTAATAGAGCTACCTTGTATTATCAATGATCGTATCTTATAGGGATCTCCTTCCAGTACTGACTTAGGGAGTGCACTAGCATGTGCTTCATCCCTGTATTTTATGTAAACAGGAAATTTATCTTTACCCAGTCTAGGGCCAATATCGAGGTTAGCAACCAACCCCTCTCTGTTAATAGGAAAATTATTTTTGTCCATTGTAAAGCACAAACCCCCCGGGACATCTAATTGGCCAGCAAGACCCCATAATATAAGGGAAGCACGGATATTTTGAACTCCACTGTTGCTATATTCCATGCCTGTATACATAAGCTGGGAAACTCCCTTTGAGCATGCAATCTTTCTGGCTAATCTTATAATGGTTTCTTTTGGGATTCCTGTAATATGTTCCACAATTTCCGGCCTGTAATGCTGAGTGTAGTTTACCAGTTCATCAAAGCCGGTAGTCCAATTCTTAACAAAATCTTCATCATAAAGTTCTTCTTCTACCAAGACGTTTATCATTCCCAATGCTAGTGCACCATCTGTGCCCGGACGGATAGGAACCCATTGCCCATCTGCCAGTTTTGCTGTTGCAGTCTTTCTGGGATCAATAACTACAACTTCAGCACCTTGTTTTTGGGCATTTAGTATTCTCTTCATATCAATTGGGGGAAGGTCGGTGGCAGGATTAGTGCCCCACACAACGATGAGTTCAGAGTTTTCTATATCCGAAAAGGTATCCATAAACATTTTTCCCATGGTGACATGTGGAGCTATCATGCCAAATGCTACATAACATAATGCACCTACCCCCATAGTATTAGGGGAACCAAAGGGGAAAAGAATGCTACTAGCCGAAGAAACAGCAACCCCTTTGGGTTGATATATATCGCAGAAAGAAAGTTCAAAACACCCCACACCGGTATAAATAGCATTAGCTTCTGCATCATATTTATCCTTTATAGAGACCAGTTTTTCAGTAATAATATCATAAGCTTGATCCCAGGAAATACGCTCAAAATTATAGTTGCCCTTCCCTCCTTTTCTTTTCATGGGGTAAAGAAGCCTGTCTTTGGAATAAATTATTTCTGGTGCATGCTCGCCAAGCTTACAGATAATCCCCATGGGGGATTGCTTGTCTGGCCTAATATCCTTTATCCTGCCTTCTTCATCATATTCGACAATTATCCAGCAGCCTGCGCTACATATCCCGCAAATTCCCTTTTTTTTCATATTA
>CAYREF010000045.1:0-7093 GCA_964423265.1 uncultured Actinomycetota bacterium | reverse complement strand
ACTTTTTAGCTAAATTTTATCATTTTTTATCATGATTATGTAATAAAAATAACATATTTTTATATGCTATTATGATGAATTCTCCCTAAAGTTTTAAAAGGCCTATGAGTATATTTTTCCGTTATTATAAAATAGGCTTTGGATCAGGGTAAGATAGATATAAAAGTTAATATAATCATTTAAGTATATTTTTATGATTTAAGAGAAATAGGCTACCATTACCATCTATAAATTATATTTAGAGGCAAATTTCAAACTTACCCTAAATGGAGTAAAATTTACTTTAAAATTTTTTTATTTTATATTTCTTTTTCCCTGCTATAGATTTCAACAAACTTATACCAATAATAATATGCTTCAAGACTAAATTTTTTTATAGATCTAAAACTTTTTCTAAATTTTTTATCTACAATATTCAAATTCATTGCATTTTCTTTAGTATCAAAAAACTCAATGCGATTAATTTTATTTTTTAATAAGACTGTAAGATAAGCGGCTTTAGAAGCACTTAATATTGCTTCTTCTAAAATAAAATTTTTTGAAATTATAAAACCCCTAATTCTTTTTATTCCTTCTAAAAGATTTGTAAACTCTTCTTTTTTAATTTTCCCCCGAAACGCAATGATTAAAGAAGTGTCTATAATATCATCATAAACTTTACTTAAATCTATTAATAATTCCCTATAGTCAAGCTCGATTTCTGCAACATTTTTAAAAGTTTTATTAACTTTATCAAGATTTTTGACTCCATTAAATAAAATGCTAATATCGAACTGTTTTATTATTTCTAATTCCTTATTAACACCATAAGGTATACCAGTAGTATTTGGGGCAAACGCAGTTAATTTATCAGCTAATATACATTCAATTGATGGCATTGATACGTTTATAGTTTCACCTTCTGTATCTAACAGATCACAGGAAATCTCTTTTTCAATTACCTCAGGAAATGGATTTGCATTAAACACAATATCTAATAAGATATATTTATTCCTGCTGTCCAAAGCAGATTTATAGAAAAATTTAAAATGGGTTTTTTTAATTTTTTTGGTGTTAATCCGTTCCGATTCCTCAAATTCATAAAATACCTTATTGCTATTAATAAGGCTTCTAAAAATTTTATTTAAAAACCTGTTATTAATATCTTTTTCAACCAAAATATCAATATCTATTGAAAATCTATGTATTTCATTAAACAATAATAATAATGCAGTTCCCCCCTTAAAGATAAACTTTAAGCCTGCTTTTTTAATAGACTCCAATAAATAAAGTGCATATACAACTTTTTCTGTTAATTCTGGATCAGCTTTCTTTTTACCTCTCTTTAAAAGGTTGCAGATATTATAAATCCAATCCTTTGAAAAATTCTTTTCTGTGATCATTTTTATTTAAAAAGATTGTGGTTAATTTTAGTATTATCAATGATGAAATTCTTTATTTTTTCTTTTACTCCACGTTTTCTCGCATACCTTAAAAGGGTCGTTAAATTTAAAGTATATTCCTCAAATATTCTTCTAAAAATATTAATTAGTTCTCGGCCATGATAAGTTCTGAACAAATCACTTTCAAAGAAAATATCAACCAATATTTTCTCTATTTTAGGGGCATTGATTTTTCCAATTCTTATTCTGGGCGAGCCTTTAATAACTGGTTTCACTATTATTGGGTTTTCATTTATTATATATTTCTCTATTTCCTCTCTTTTAGGATTAATATAGACTGAATCTTTTTTTTCTTTTAATAAGTAAAATGCAGATTCCAATACATCCTTGTCTATCTCTACAATAATAAAAGAGTTAAATGGTTGATGATTCATAAAATCCCTAAGCCAGGAAGTTTCCCAGATATATATTTGAACATTAGGGTATGCTTTTACTAAATAATTGTATAATCTTTTGACATTTGAACTAATCCTAGGTATAAAATCTTTAGAACTACCTAATTTATATACCCCTCTTTTTAAATCCTTAACTTATCATTTTTTAATTTACTCATAGGGCACCTCTTTCAAACCAGGCGGAAAAATTTAAATTTATTCCTCCTGGTTGGTTTTTATTATTATGAATAATACCATGACTTGTAGAAGAATGCATAGGGTTTTCTAATAATTTTTGAAATTTCTAAAAAAATATTTCCAGAAGTAGTTTATATTAACCATAACAAATTTTTAGCCACCCCAATAAGCTTTATATTAAGATTTTTATAAGGATTTTGGTTTCCGGCGAAGAGACCTTAGCTGGGGCTTGTGGACCAAGTTAGAATTGCATTGTTGAGTTTAAATGATAATATTTTTCTACCTGAATTAGGTTTGCAAGATTCACTTTTTGCTCATCCAGTTATATCATTTATTATATTGGCTACTTCTACAAAGGGTGGAATTTTGAACTTTTAGAAGAATTAAAGGGTTTGGAATATCCTTTTTAGGTAATATTTTATTTAGATTTTTACTGTCCTAAAAAGTAATAATCTTATCGCTTTTCTTTATTAAATTATATAAGTCAACCATAGTAGACAGGGGGCATATTTCTGAGCCTTCTGAATTTCGTAATTTAATGCAGGTTCCGCAGGCCAATATTTTACCGCCATTATTTACAAAGGACTGCATTTGTTCTGTAACTTTAAACTTATCAGTATCCAGTGATTCACATTCTACGCCTTTAGCCAGTAAAAATACTTTTACTTCATCCTTTTCTTTTAATGAAAAGATTCCCAATCTAAATGCATTCCATACTGTTTCTGGTTCATTAGAATAAATAACTATTCCCAATTTCATTTTCCATCTACCTTTCAGCAATTAACTTATCTGACATTAAGCATTCATTCTATCATAAAATATTTCCTAAATTAATTGGTGTACCCGGCAAAAATGAAGGATTCAAAGCGGGGAGTTAGAAAGAACTGTCCAGAAGTATTCTGGTATACCAATAGATTTGGCTTATACTTTATTTTGTAATATCTGAAAAATAAAACAGATAATCACTGTCTCATCAGTCTACTATATTTATATGGGAATCCAAAAATTAACCCCAAGCAATTTTTAGCATCCAATTAAAATAACATCATTTAGAAACTGTTGGTTTTAAATTTTTCTTTTCATTCTTTTATGCTAAAGTTATGGGTAAATAGTTAAGGATATTAGCATGGGTAAAATACTGGTATTGGGCATGAGTCCCCTGCCTTTTGAGAATGACAGGAAGGTGTATGGCACCGGCATAAGGAGCTGGCAGTTTATGCGTCCCCTGCTTGACGATGGCCATGAGATATGCGCTTGTAATTTTGCTATCCCCTCTGCATATCCTGAAAATTTAAAGCCCAAATTTTTATCTGGCTTTAAGCATGGCAGCTACAGTTTTTCCTACAACATCCTTCCCCAGAAAGATTTTGAAGACCTTGGGACTGTAAAGAGAATTTATGAGCGGTTTAGGCCGGATTGTATAGTAGGGTGCACCTTCTACCCCTCCTATATTGCAGCCAGTCTGCTTAAGAGACTGGAAAGCAAACCCCCTTTCTGGGCTGACCTGTTTGGCCATGTAATGGCGGAAGCCCAGGCCAGGGCAGCAGTAGACGGAGATGATGGATGCCTTTTCCATTACTGGAACAGCGAATACAATATTATAACTTCGGCTGATATTTTTTCCTGCGTATCCGGAAGGCAGGAATATGCCTTGGTTGGGGAGCTGGGGGCAGTGGGAAGGCTCAACAGGTTTACTTCCGGATACAATTTTAGCTGCAATATACCCTGCGGGATGCCTGATGAAGAATACAGCCATACCAGGGAGGTAATAAGGGGAAGAAAAAGAATAACCGCTAGCGACTTTGTAGTTCTGTGGACAGGGGGATACAATACCTGGACTGATACCAGTACCTTGTTTTGTGGGTTGGAGATGGCCATGAAGGAGGATGCCTCCATAAAATTTGTATCCACCGGGGGCGAAATACCGGAACAGGACATAAAAACCTATCCCAGTTTCCTGGAGAAAATAAGGGAGAGCAAATTCAGGGATAATTTTTTGATGGAGGGCTGGATTGACGGAAAAGACGTTCCCAATTATTACCTTGAAGCTGACATTGGCATAAACATAGATCGGGACATATATGAAGTAAGGCTGGGAAGCAAGAACAGGATACTTGACTGGTTCAGGGCAGGGTTGTGTGTGCTTTCCTCAAATGTTTGCGAGCTTACTGAGATAATAAAAGAAAACAGAATAGGCTACACTTTCAGGCCCCATGACAGTCAGGATTTAAAAGAAAAACTTCTGTATCTGGCCTCTAACCGGGAAAAAGTAAAACAGGCAGGAAAAAAGGGGCAGGAGTTTGCCAGGGCTAATTTTAACTTTACCGTAACCACCAAAAGGCTCAGGCAGTGGGCAGATAATCCTGTGCATGCCCCCGACCGGGGAAAGGAAAGGCAAATCTTTTATGAAAAGGAAGAAGCCCTAAACAACCTGGAGCAGATTGCCAGCCGGCAAAAACAAATGATAAAAGACAGAGATGAAAGGATATCCAGGCTGGAAGAAATAATAAAGGGGGGCTTTGCCTACAGACTATACAGCTACATTAAAATGCTTAAAAGTAAATTAGGCCGCTAAATTGTAATAATTTAACTATTATATTAAAATTCAGTTTACTGTAATTTTATATTTTACCCCTATGGATAGAAGCTTAATTATAATTGTTAGCTACAATAGCCAGGATTTTATAAGCAGGTGCCTGGCCTCTGTAGTAAGCCAGAGTTTCGGCGGGTGGCATATGGCTGTAATTGACAATAATTCTTCTGATGGAACAGTTAGGCAGGTTAGGGATTTTAGGAATTCAAGTACCAAAATAAGCCCGGAAAATTTTTCATTCTTAAGGCTTAAAAAAAACCTGGGCTACTCCGGGGCCATAAACTATTTTGTATTCAAGCGGCTAGCAGGCAGGGGCCATGATTTTTCCCGTATCATCTTCTTGAACCCTGATCTGTACCTAAAAGAAGATGCGCTGGAAAATCTCCTCATGCCCCTGGGGCAAAATAAGAGGATAGGCGCATGCGGGGGATTAGTGCTTGACTATGATTCAGATACCATCCAGCACCTGGGCGGCCTCATTAGCCCTAATTTTATTACCAGCCATATTGGCAAGGGTAAAAACTACGATGAACTCAAGGAAGAATACAAGCACAAGCCTGATAATATACTGGAGGCAGTAAGGAATGTAGATTATGTAACCGGGGCTATGCTTGCAACAGATTTTTCTTTATTTAAAAAGATAGGGGGCTTTGATACTGGTTACAGGCCTGCATATTATGAAGAGCTCGACTATTGCCTTAAACTAAAGGCGGCAGGATACAGGGTAGTGGTAAACCCACTATGCCTGGCCAGGCATGCTGAGGCTAGCTCTTCCAGGAAATTCAGCCACCAGTTTTACAAGCTTTACCATAAAAACAGGATAAGGTGCGCAGTCATTAATTCAAAAGTTTCCCATTATTTTAAATTGCTGGTTGATGAGATAAATTGGGCCAGGAAAGAAGCCACCAGGGACCAATATGTACCGCTTGCCTACTCTTATATGTTAAATTTTATCTTTGCCCCCTTAAATTTAGGTAAAAAGTTAAAAAATTATTTAATATTGAACAAATTACAGTTAAAATGATAAAAAACTAATGTGAAGGACAAATTATGCAAGAGAGTATACCTAGGCTTTTAATTATTTCCCATGACGTTGTAGGAAAACAAATGGCCGGCCCGGGCATCAGGTGTTATGAGCTTGCCAGGATACTGTCAGAGTTCTGTCAGGTAACCCTTGCGACGCCCAACAAGCCGGATATCAGTACTAGGGGATTTGTGGCCCGGCAATATAGCCTGGATAACTGGAGGAGTCTGGCTAATATGTGTGAAAATGCTGATATGGTTTTAATCCAGGGCCATATCCTGTACCATTTTCCTTTCCTTAAAAATTTTAAAGGCAGAATAATAATAGACCTGTACAATCCCTTTAACCTGGAAAGCCTGGAGATGTTTAAGGATAAGGAAATAGCAGAAAGGCTGAGAATTGATAAAAATAATATAAATATGCTTAAGCTGCAGTTGGCGATCGGGGACTTTTTTATATGCGCAAGTGAAAAGCAAAGGGATTACTGGCTGGGCATGCTTAACGGTATGGGAAGAATAAACCCCTACAATTATGACAGTGACAGTACCTTGAGGAATTTGATTGATGTAGTGCCCTTTGGCATTCCGGCTGAGCCCCCTCAGCATACCCCGCAGTCTGCCATAAGGGAGGCTGTGCCCACCATCAGGGAAGATGACAAGATTGCATTGTGGGGCGGGGGCATATGGAACTGGCTGGATCCCATAACTGCCATAAAGGCTATGTGGGAGATAAGCAGGCATAGAAAAGACATAAAGCTGGTTTTTATGGGGATAAAGCACCCTGATCCCAAGCTGCCGGAAATGAACAAGGCAGTAGAAGCAGTAAAACTTAGCAAGGAGCTTGAGCTATACAATGAATATGTATTCTTTAATGAGTGGACCCCTTATAATGCCAGGCAGAATTTCCTGCTGGAAGCAGATGTGGGACTGTCCATACACCAGAAAAGGGTTGAAACAGAGTATTCCTACCGCACCAGGGTCATTGACTATATATGGGCCAGGCTCCCGGTGGTAACCACGGAAGGGGATTCTATAGCCAAAATGGTCAAGGACTACAATATTGGGGAAGTGGTAAAATACGGCAATGCCCAGAATCTGGCCAGGGTAATAGAGAGCATGGTTACCAATAACAGTCTAAAGGAAATATACAAGAAAAACATGAACAAAATTGCCCCGAAATTTGCCTGGGAGAATGTGGCCAAGCCACTAATAAATTATTGCCTGGAAGGGGATTATGCTTATGATAAAAGGGAAATCATAAATCTTATAGATAAGCAAAACAGCAAAACAGCAAAAATACTGGAAGAAAATTTTGGAGGGAGTACCAACATTTTAGCCCTGACTTCCAATAAATATGAAGACAAGAAATTTCTAGGCAGCAGTGAATTTGGAAAAGTTTTCTTTCTTGAAGTAGACGACAGCTTAAAAGCGGAAGCTAAAACCCAGGACATAATTGGAGCCCT
>CAYREF010000044.1:0-15266 GCA_964423265.1 uncultured Actinomycetota bacterium | reverse complement strand
AATTTAAAGCGACTACTATATGTAGGGGGTACCTGAGTCAAGCAGATACCCATCTTTATATATCTATGCTTTCGGCAATGGCGGCTATAGCTTAAAGAAGCTAAGAGTAATAGTGAATAATGACATCTCCCTAACTAAAGAAATGTTAGACAAGGGCGGACAGCAGATATTTAATGGAGGAAATTACGATTTCCTACAGTATATTTTCCATGGAATATTAACTGTCAAAGAAGGGGAAAATAAAGTAGAATACGATTTTTGGGTAACTACAGGGGATGTACCCATTGTTACTATAAACACCGGTGGGGAAGCGATTCCAAATTATCCAAAAATAGGTTGTTCGGTTCAGCTTCTTTCAAGTATTGATTTGCCGAATTATAGTACGGAAGATAATGACAGCTTAATTGAAGTGAGGGGTGGGTCAAGCAGGTTTTCCCAAAAAACTTCCTACAGCTTTAAATACAAAAGGGAATTATCATATGATATTGAAGAGAAATTGCTAGATATGACCAATGCCCGGAAATGGATACTGACCGGGTGTTTCTGTGACCGGATTTTGATGCGCGATAAATTATCATATGACTTATTTAACCAGCTGCGCGATAGTGAACATTATGATTATGCCGCGCAAACCCGACATGTAGAACTATATATAAACGATGAATACAGGGGCGTATATTTATTAACCGAGAGAGTAGACGAAGACTTGCTCAAGCTAGCGGATTACAGCGAAGAAGATATTGTCCATAGCGTGGTGTATAAAGCCAGTAGCCTGGCTACTAATTGGCAGAGGTGGAACCCTTGGACAGACTCCAAGCCTTATGATAAGTTGTCTGAAACCCAGGGGTACCTACAAAAGGAGCCTAACCCCGATAACCCAGAGCAAGGAGTTTTCTGGGATCCCCTGCTTTATATCCGGGAATTTGCTATCAAATCCACAGATACAGATTTTATAGGGGGGATAGCTGATAAGTTAGACTTAAATAATGCAATTGACTATCACCTGCATGCACTGGTTACCGGCAACTGGATAGCAATACAAAGCAACAGGTATATATGCAGGGATAACAGCGAGGATAGCAAGTTTTTTTATGTGCCCTGGGATTACAATATATCCTTTGGCCGGACATCCAACACTTACAAGCAGGAGATTACAACCTGGTTTACCAATAAAATTTTGAGCAGGCTAATGGAAATAGAGTTTTACCAGGTAAAGTTTAAGCAGCGGTGGAATGAATTATATGGCAATGTTTTTTCTGCTGATAATATCTGTAAACAGGTAGATGAAAATGCCAGGTTCCTGGAATCAGCCCAGGATAGGAATTTTAAAAAATTTCCGGTTAAGGTTGGAGATAACCCTTTAAATGATGAATATATAGATAATTATGGGTTTGATGAAGAACTGGATTATGTTAAACAGTGGGCAGAAAATAGGTTAAAATTCCTTAACTTTTATATAAATGACAATCAGGATTTATCTGAATTAAAATTGAATTATAATATAATAATTTTTATCGATAATCCGGCAAGCGGCGGCGAGGTACCGGGGGATTTTGAAATTAATGGATGGTCAATTAATACTCAGGAGAAAAATTCTACCGGCATCTCAAAAATAGAAATCTATTATAATGATATAGGAGAAGAGGGCTTATTAATTGGAGAAGCTGAATATAATATGGAGAGAGAAAATGTGGCCAAAGAACTTGAAAATGAAAACTACTTAAATTCAGGTTTCAGGATAGAGGTAAAGGAAGGAATAATGGAAAAAGGCAAGAATACCTTCTTCTTAATAGCCTATGATTATGTGGGAAAATATAATATTATTCCAGTTACCATATATTACAATAAAGGTTAGGGTATAATAGTTTTTGGAGGATAAAAAAATAGTGCCGAGAAAAATATTTATTTTTTCTGCTTTTCTTCTATTTTTTTTGTTTTTAAACCTTTTTTCTGTCCATAGTATTTATACAGAAGATGATAATTTAAATTTACATTTATTTTACTCTAAAGAATGTGGTAATTGTATAGAAGTTCTGGAGGAGCTTAAAAGTTATTAGGGAAAATTCAACTTAAAAACCTATGAAATTTCAACCAATTCTAACAACCTTAGCACTTTGTTTATCTTTTAAAAAGATACAAAGGCGGTAATTTTGATTTTAGGACCCCGGTGTTATTTGTAGAAGAGCAGGTTTTTATAGGGGAAAATGAAATCAGAAACAATTTTGCCGATATAGTAAACAAGGATAGGTCATCTATAAATGATCCTGTGGAAAAGCTTATTAATTAAAACAGAAACCCTGTAAGTATTAATTTTATTACTATTCCTGCTGTAATTATATCTGCGGTGCTTGATTCTATTAACCCTTGTGCAATAGCCGTGATTATTTTTTTAATTTCAACCTTATTATTAGGAAAAAATAAAAAAAGCATACTGAATTATGGGATAATATATATAATTACTATTTTTGTTGTTTATATGTCTTTAGGCTTGGGTTTTATTTATATTATAAAGTCTATTAACATTCCTGATCTCTTTTTTCTAATTTTTGGAGGACTGCTGATTGCCATTGGCTTGTTAAGTATCAAGGATTTCTTCTGGTATGGGAAAGGGATTAGTCTGGGGATTCCCTTAAAAGTAAAAAAAATTATTGAAAGCAATATAAATAAGGCAACAATCCTGTCAGTTATTTTTATTGGCTTTTTAATAAGCTTGTTTGAAACAGCTTGCAGTTGAGCCATTTATATAGGGATACTAACCATAATTGCCCAGCAGGGCCTTGATTTTAGATTATTTGGCCTCCTGTTATTATATAATTTTATATTTGTATTGCCGTTAATTATAATACTTACAATATTTTACTTTGGCTTTCCGGTCAAAAAGTTAAATAGGCTGCTTATACAGAAAAAACGTAAAATCTACCGGCTCATTACCGGAATTATTTTAATTTTATTGGGCATTTACCTTATAATGATAATATATTAAAAATCCAGGTGGAGGAATATTGGGAAGCTTTAGGGCAGTTCTAACCTATACTTTGCTATTCTTTTTTCTGGCAACTTTTTTTAGGGGCTGCGGGCCGGCTGATACTGATAGCACCGGGATCCAGGCTGGCCAAAATATCGAAAGTGGGGAAAGTTCCGGGATAAAGGTTCTTGATGTGGATACGGCTTATCAATTTTATAATGAGGGCAAGGGTTTTCTTTTTATAAATGTCCGGACTCAAGAAGAATACAAGGAAGCATAAAAGGAGCAGTCAATATTCCCCTTTCTGAAATAGGCGGTAGGAGGGCTGAAATACCTAAGGTAAAAAAGATAGTAGTATATTGCAATGGGTCCAGCTGTAACTGGAGCGGCAAGGCAGCAAAAATATTAGTGCAAAATGGATATTCTAATGTATATGACTTGAGCGGGGGAGGAGTAATGGAATGGATGTTTAAAGGGTATTCCTGGGCGGCGGATTAACTTTAAGGATTAAAATTTTTTTCTTTTAATAAAAAAATTGAATTAAGGGCAAAAATATTTGGAAAGATATTTACTACCTGGTTTTTGCCTAGATTATATATTTTTAAAATCTCTATATTTTTTTGTATGCAGTAATTTTTAAAATCTTTTATACTTAAAAAGTGAACATTTGGGGAATTATACCAGCTATAAGGAAGGGAAGGGGTAGTTGGGGCTATACCTTTAAAGAATAGGTCTATCCTTGACTTGATATGAGCAAAATTTGGGAAGCCAATTATTATTTTCTTACCCACCCTCAGGGCATCTGTTAGAAGGAATTCTAGGTTCTTAATTTCTTGCATGCTCTGGTTTAGAATTATGTAGTCAAAGGATTTATCCGGGTATTCCAACAAGCCACTTTCAATGTCTCCGTGGAATACCGTTAACCCTTTTTCCATGCAGCTGTATATCAGTTTTTCTTTAATTTCTATGCCATAAGCCTCTATGTCCTTTTCTTCCTTCAGTTTGGACAGAAGTTCCCCTGATCCGCATCCAAGGTCTAAAACTTTAGAGTTGTTTTCAATTATCTTAAAAATTATCCTATGGTCTATCCTCATGTTATCCATCTTCTATCCTGGAATATATTTTTTTTAAGAAATTTTTTACTAGATGAGTTTGTTCTGCAAATTCTACCAGGAAAGCATCATGGCCGTATCTGGAATTTATCTCGCAATAACTGACTTCAATGCCTTTTTGCTTTAATATTTTTACCAGCTGCCTTGATTGGGCAGGAGGATACAGCCAGTCAGAATTAAATGATATTACCAGAAATTTAGTTTTAATAGTATTTCGGTTAGTTATTTTATCCGGGTTTGATAGGTCAAAATAGTCAATGGCTTTGGTTATGTAGAGGTAAGAATTTGCATCAAACCTTTTAACAAAACTGTTTCCCTGGTATTGCAAATATCCCTCAACTTCGAATTCCGGTATTAATGAAAAATTTAAATTGCCATTTTTCAGGTTTCTGGAAAATTTTTTTTCCATAGATTCAGCACTCATGTAAGTTATATGGCCAATCATTCTGGCCAGGGCCAACCCTTTTCTAGGTTGTTCTGAATTATAATATTTTCCATTCTTCCATTTAAGGTCGGAAATAATTGCCTGCCGCCCTACTGCATTTAATGCTATCTGCTGGGGCGAGTGTTTTAGGGCAGTTGCAATAGGTATTGCTGATACTACATATTCTGGAAATGATGCCACCCATTGCAGCACCTGCATTCCCCCCATGGATCCTCCTGCTATGCATAATATTTTTTTTATCCCCAGATGGTCTATTAAATGTTTTTGGGCTTTTACCATGTCTGCAATGGTTATCAATGGAAAATCCAAACCATAGGGCTTACCAGTTTTAGGGTTAACTGATGAGGGACCGGTGCTCCCTTTGCATCCCCCTATTACATTGGAGCAGATTATATAATACTTATTGGTATCAAAGGCTTTCCCCGGGCCAATCATATCATCCCACCACCCCGGTTTTTTACTACCCTTGTGGAATCCGGCTGCATGGGCATCTCCGGATAAGGCATGGGTTATCAGAATGGCATTATTTTTAGAAGAGTTGAGCTTACCATAAGTTTCATAAGCAATGGTAATAGGTCCTAGCTTATTGCCGGATTCTACCTTCATCTGGTCAGGTGGACCTGCAAAAGTAAAGTATTCAGTTTTTACAATTCCAATATTCTTATTATTTTTCATCATTAAGTTGCTTTTTTTATTGCCTGATCTAAGTCATTAATAATATCCTTTGTGCTTTCAATGCCTGTTGAAAGCCTTATGTAATCTCCGGTCACCCCGGTCTGTTTTCTTTCTTTTTTGGAGAGTTGCTGGTGGGTGGTACTGGCAGGATGTATAGCTAGCGTTTTAGCATCTCCAATATTAGCCAGGTGGGAAACAAGATTTAGGGAATTTATAAATTCTTTCCCTGCTTCTACGCCTCCCTTTATTCCAAAGCCAACTAGTGCCCCTGCTCCTTTTTTTAAGTATTTTTTCGTCCTTTGCCTTTCAGGGCTGGATTTGAGCCCCGGGTAATTAACCCATGCTACCTTAGGATTGTTTTCCAAAAATTCTGCTACCTTTAAGGCATTACTACAATGCCTTTCCATGCGCAAACTTAAAGTTTCAAGCCCCTGGAGAAATAGAAAGGCATTAAAAGGGGAGAGGCAGCATCCCAGATCCCTTAACAGGTTTACCCTTGCCTTTAAGATATAGGCTATGTTTCCATGAGGCTTAAATTCCTCAACAAAATTTAAGCCATGGTAGCTAGGGTCCGGCTCTGCTATTAGGGGGAATTTGCCATTGGTCCAGTCAAATTTCCCTGAGTCGACAATAAGGCCGCCAATGGAGGTTCCATGCCCACCGATAAATTTGGTTGCAGAATAAATAATAATGTCTGCACCATGGTCAAATGGCTTTAATATACAGGGGGATACAGTATTGTCAATAATTAAAGGAATATGATGGTCATGGGCAAGTTTTGCTAAAGGCTCAATATCGGTGACATTTAAATTGGGGTTGCTTATCGATTCTGCATAAATTGCTTTGGTTTTACTTGTTATTAAACCGGCAAAGCTGTCCAAGTTATTAGTTTCAGCAAATTTTACATCAATCCCCAACCGTCTTAGGGTATTATTGAAAAGAGTATAAGTGCCCCCATATAAATTCTTTGCTGATACTATTTCATCGCCAGCCTGGGCAATGTTCAAGATGGCAATTGTCTCTGCTGACTGGCCACTGGAAACGGCAAGGGCGCCAATACCTCCTTCTATGGCTGCTATCCTGTTTTCCAGCACTTCGTTAGTTGGATTCATTATCCTGCTGTAAATGTTCCCAAATTTTTTTAGGGCAAATAAGTCGGCAGCATCTCCGGTGTCCTTGAACTGGAAAGATGCTGTCTGGTATACGGGCACTGCCTTTGCTCCTGTAGCTGTATCAGGTTTCTGTCCGGCATGAACTAGCAATGTTTCAATATCTAAATTATGTTTATCATTCATCTCTGCCTCCCCTTTGTAATTAATACTAGTAATACTATAGACTTAATAGTATAATATGGAGAAATGTTAATGTCAATTAAAGTTAAAGGATTGGAGGAAAAAATGGCCATAAAAAAGGAAACTTATCCGGTAATTGACGTTGAGTGTGCCTCTTGTGTTAAAAAAATTGAAACTGTTTTAATGAAAGCAGATGGGATAAATAATGCTGGAGTTAACTTGGCTTCAGAAAAGTTAACCGTTGAATATGATGACAGCAAGGTTAGCCTTGAAGAGATAGCCAAAATTGTAAAAAAGATTGGATATGAATTGGTGACCTAAAGGGGCAAAAGAATGGATATATCCAAATTAGAAAAAAAGAGAGAACAAATAGAGAAAAAAAAGCAGAAGAAATTACTCCAGAAGCTTATTACGGGAATCCTCCTGTCGGTTTTAATTCTTTTAATCTCCCTTAACCTGGTTCCCGGCCTGAACATGCTGGAAGAACAAGTTAGGTTTATAATATTGTTTTTATTAGCTTTGCCGGTACAGGTATGGGTGGGTTCTCAGTTCTATAAGGGTTTGGTAGTTGTATTTAAATACAAGACAGCGGACATGAATACATTAATAGCTATCGGGACCCTATCAGCTTTTTTATATAGTACTATAGCAACCTTTTTCCCGTCCATTTTTATAAATGCCGGAATTGAGCCACATGTTTTTTTTGATACTGCTGCTATGATTATTACTTTAATACTTTTAGGGAGATTTTTTGAGGCTAGGGCTAAAGGAAGAGCTTCAGATGCCATTAAAAAGTTATTTAAGCTGCAGGCCAAAAAGGCAAGGATTATCATTGGAGGCCAGGAAAAGGAATTAGACACCAGTAAAGTTGAAGTAGGCAGTATTGTGTTGGTTAAACCGGGTGAAAAGGTCCCTCTGGATGGCACTATAATAGAAGGACATTCTGCAGTGGATGAATCCATGGTAACCGGGGAATCAATACCAGTGGACAAGAAAAAGGGGGATGAGGTAATAGGCAGCACCATAAATCTTTCCGGAGCTTTTAAATTCAGGGTTACCAAAGTGGGGGAAGATACATTTCTCAGTAAAATTATCAAGTTGGTTGAAGAAGCCCAGGGAACCAAAGCCCCCATCCAGAGGCTAGCGGATACAGTTGCCAGTTATTTTGTACCCATAGTTATCTCTATTGCTGTTATAACCTTTATTGTTTGGCTTATATGGGGACCTAAACCATCAATTACCATTGCCTTGGTAAATTTTATTTCAGTTATTATTATTGCCTGTCCCTGTGCATTAGGGCTGGCAACCCCAACCGCCATAATGGTGGGCACAGGCAAAGCAGCTGAAAATGGAATACTTATAAAAGATGCTACTAGCTTGGAAATTGCCCATAAAGCAGATACTATAGTTTTTGATAAGACAGGTACTCTAACCAAGGGTGAGCCTGAAGTTATGGATATTATAGTGGAAAATAACAACTATAGTAAGAACCAGCTGCTAAAGCTGTCGGCAAGCGCTGAGCTGCATTCTGAACATCCATTAGGCAAATCAATGGTAAAGAAAGCCAAAGAGCTGCAATTGGAACTAGAAGAACCTAAGGAATTTAATTCCATAACCGGCAAAGGAATATCTGCAGAAGTTGACGGCAATAAAATATTAAAGGGAAACCAGGCTTTAATGGATGAAAATAAAATAGAGATTGGAAGGCTTAAAAAAGAAGCGGAAAAACTTTCCAGCCAGGGAAAAACTCCTATATTTGTGGCTGTTAATAAAGAGATTGCAGGAATAATTACGGTTACCGACCAGGTTAAAGAAGATGCAGCTAAAAATATTAAGGAATTGCAGGGTCTAGGCCTGGAAGTGGTAATGATTACGGGAGATAATCATAATACTGCCAAGGCTATATCCGGCAAATTAGGAATTGATAAGTATTTGGCGGAAGTTCTCCCAGAGCAGAAAAACGGGGAAATAAAAAAATTGCAAAATGCAGGCAAAATAGTGGCCATGGTGGGGGACGGAATAAATGATGCCCCTGCTTTAATGCAGGCAGATATAGGAATTGCAATTGGAACTGGAACTGAGATAGCAATTGAATCAAGTTCTGTTACTATAGTTAAGGGATATATAAAGGATGTTGTTAATTTATTTAAGCTTTCCAAAAACACCATTAGGGTAATAAAGCAAAATTTATTCTGGGCTTTTTTCTATAACAGCGTATTGATCCCAGTAGCTGCTGGAATATTATATCCGTTTTTCGGTATTCTTATTAATCCAATGTATGCGGCCGCAGCCATGGCATTCAGCAGCATATCGGTGGTTAGCAATTCCTTAAGGCTTAAAAGGGCAAGGTTAAAATAGGAGTATTGAATTATTATATGGATTATAATAAAATTATTAATAGTAATACTATAGCATTAGTAGAAAATTGGAGAATTAATATATGAAATTATCAACAAGGTCAAGATATGGGACAAGACTGATGCTGGAGCTAGCCCTAAACTACAATAACGGCCCAGTTCTTTTAAAGGATATCAGCCAGAACCAGGATGTATCGTTAAAATATCTGGGTCAGCTTATTATTCCCCTGAAAGCGGCAGGCCTTATTGGCTCTACCCGGGGGGCACATGGGGGCTATTTTTTGGCTAAACCTCCCTCAGAAATTAAAATAAGCAAAATAGTAACCTCGGTTGAAGGGTCATTAGACTTAGTCGAATGCGTAAGCCATGAAAGTGTTTGTGAAAAATCTGATGACTGCATTACCAGGAAAATATGGAAGGAATTATCAAACAGATGTTACCAGTTTCTAGATTCAATTACCTTGAGTGATTTAGCTGAATTTTGCAAGTCAGGCAAAGATATTGATAAATTCATTAAAGAAAAGGGCAAAGTTTAAATGGCAGATAAAAAGAAAAAAGTATCTATGGTTGTATTTAGCGGTGATATGGATAAATTAGTAGCTGCTTTTACCATAGCCACAGGGGCAGCAGCTTCCGGAATGGATGTAACCATGTTTTTTACATTTTGGGGGTTGAGGGCTATCAGGAAAAATAAGAAAACTGGTAAAAGCTTTTTTGGCAAGTTATTAGGTTTATTCTATGGTGGTGGCTTAAGCAGTGCCGCTCCTTCCAAATTTAGTTTTGGGGGCATGGGAAGGTGGATGTTTAAAAAGATGATGCAGGCAAAAAAGGTTCCAAGTTTAGAAGAATTAAGAAAAATGGCATTAGAGATGGGGGTAAAGCTGTATGGGTGTCAGATGAGTATGAGCGTTATGGAAATTCCAAAAGCAGTCCTTATTGATGAGGTCGATTCATGTGTTGGCGTAGCTTTCTTTATTGACCAGGCCCAGGAATCTGATGTAAGCTTATTTATATAAAATTTTGGATAGAATGGCGGGTAAGATGGAAAATAAAAAGTATATATTTCTTGACAATGTTTCAACCACCAGAGTAGATGAAAGAGTATTGGAAGAAATGCTTCCCTACCTAAAAGAGGAATACGGTAATCCTCAGGCATTATATGAGCTTGGGACCCGTGCAAGCAAGGCAATAGAGACTGCAAGAGAAAAAGCTGCTTCGCTTATAGGGGCGGACCCTGGAGAAATTTATTTTACCTCTTGTGGAACTGAATCAAATAATTTTGCCTTGGAAGGTTTAACTGAACCTGTCAAGAAAAAGGGAAACCATATTATAACTACGGAAATAGAGCATTATTCTATCCTAAACAAATTAAAAGATTTACAGAAAAATGAGTGGGAAGTAAGTTATGTAAAAGTAGATGAAAATGGCTTTGTAGATCCTATGGATATAGAGGAAGAAATAAGGGAAGATACCATATTAATATCAGTAATGCACGCAAATAATGAAATTGGCACTATACAGAATTTAGCAGACATTTCAAAAATTGCTAAAAAAAATGATATTATATTCCACAGCGATGGCGTTGCCACTGCTGGAATTATTCCGGTGGATGTAACTGAGCTAGGAGTTGATGCCTATAGTTTTTCTTCCCAGCAGATGTATGGGCCTAAAGGTGCTGCGGCATTATATGTTAAAAAAGGCAGAAAGCTGAAGCCTTTTTTAATTGGTGGAGTTCAGGAAAGGGGAAGAAGGGCAGGAACAGAAAATGTCCCTGGTATAGTGGGTTTTGGGAAAGCAGCCGAAATAGCCAGAAGAGAAATTGATGAAAATATGAAAAAGGCTATAAAGCTTAGAGATATGTTAATTGATGGATTGTTGGGTAAAATAGAATATATTAAATTAAATGGGGACAGGAAAAACAGGTTGCCAGGAAATGCCCACATTAGTTTTGAATATATAGAAGGGGAATCTATAGTGTTGAGGTTAAATTATGAAAAGATTGCAGTAGCCACGGGCTCTTCATGCGCATCGCAAGCTTTAAAAAGTTCACATGTGCTCAAAGCGATTGGCCTGGATTCAGCTACTGCCCAAAGTTCTATACTATTTTCTATCGGAAAATATAACACTAAGGGTGAAATTGGCAGGCTGTTAGAAGTTCTACCACCAATCGTCTCTAAATTAAGGGATATGTCACCATTATACAATAAAAGTAAAAAAGAGGTTTAATTATGGATTACAGTGAAAAAGTTATGGATCATTTTATGAATCCCCGCAATATAGGTGAGATAAAGGATGCTGATGGAGTAGGTGAAGTAGGAAATCCGGTTTGCGGGGATATGATGACCTTTTATATCAAAGTTAAGGATAACAAGCTAGAGGATGTAAAGTTTAAGACCTTCGGTTGTGGGGCAGCAATTGCAGTATCCAGCATGGTTAGTGAGATGGCTATAGGTAAATCTTTAGATGAAGCCATGAAGATAACCAATAAAAATGTGGCCGAAGAATTAGGAGGCCTTCCAAAAAATAAGCAGCATTGCTCAAATTTGGGGGCTGATGCCTTGCACAAGGCTATAAATAATTATTTATCGAAAGAAAAGGTAAAATAACATGGAAAAAAATGTAGAAAAAAATAGAACTGCTTGCAAGTGTCCGTATTGTGATGCTGAGTTGAAATCCCAGGACAATGATTATTGTTCTTATTGCAAAATAAAAATATACTATTGTAATAATTGCGGTTATCCTGTATCGAGTAATATTGATATCTGCCCAAAATGCGGCAAAAAATTATAAACAAATAAATATAGGAAATGGAAAGAGAAAAAGATCCCAAAATTGACCAATATCTGGATTGTACCGGGCTTTACTGTCCTGTTCCCATTTATGAGACTAGGAAAAAAGTAGACAGCATGAAAAAAGGGCAGGTCCTGAAGATGGAGGCTGATGACCCTGGAGCTGAAGCTGATATAAAAAGCTGGGCTAAATCAACAGGCAATAATTTACTAAAAATTAAAAAGGGTTCAGATAAGATGGTATTTTATATTGAAAAATCCTGATTTTAGTTGCAGGAGTTATCATAGATTGCTATAGTTATTCCAATTATAAATGGCCATCTAAAATACATTGGATAAAGATTTAGAATCTATACAACAGGCAAGAGAGCTTTCAGAAAAAGCCCTGCATGCATATAAAACCTTTTCAAACTTTCCCCAGGAAAAAGTCGACGCTATTATAAAGTCAATGGTAGATGCTGGCATAAGTGCCTCAAGGGAACTGGCTGAATTGGCAGTAAGAGAAACTGCTTATGGAAGAGTCGAGCATAAAGTTGCCAAAAATTTATTTTCCACGAAAAATGTTTATGAATCAATAAAAGATTTAAAAACTGTTGGAGTAATAGATAAAGATGAAAAAAAGAAGATTATAACTATTGCCCATCCCATGGGAGTAATTGCTGCGGTTACCCCTACCACAAACCCAACCTCTACTGTAATGTTTAAAGCCCTGGTTTCAGTCAAGTCAAGAAATGCTATTGTTTTTGCTCCGCACCCTAATGCCGCGGAGTGTTCAAAAAGGGCAGCAGATATTATGAGCATAGCGGCAGAGTCTGCGGGTGCTCCGCCAGGCCTGGTATCCTGTATGGATGTGGTAACTTTAGAGGGGACCCAGGAGTTAATGTCTTCTCCCAATATTTCAATAATTCTGGCAACAGGAGGGCTCTCAATGGTTAAAGCAGCCCATTCTTTTGGAAAGCCAGCTATTGGGGTGGGGCCAGGAAATACGCCGGCATATGTTGATAAATCTGCAAACTTGAAAAAAGCAGCCAGGGATATAATTGCTTCTAAGACTTTTGATAACGGGGTAATTTGCTCATCTGAGCAGGCTATAATAGTCCACAGCGAGGTGGAAAACAGATTTAGAGGGATTATGGAGGATCTGGGATGCTATTTTTTGTCTAGGAATGAAATAGAAATTTTAGCAAAATTATTTATAAAAAATGGGAAAATGGATCCTGGCATGGTTGGGAAATCAATTAACTATATAAGCAATGCAAGTAACTTATCTTTTCCACCTTATACCAAACTTTTAATTGCTCCACTTGGAGGTGTTGGACCTAAATTCCCATTATCCAGGGAAATACTCTCACCTGTACTAGCTTATTATACTGTGGGCAATTGGGAAGAGGGCTGCAATCGGTGTATAGAGATATTGAATTTCGGGGGGCTTGGCCACACTATGGCTATACATGCTATTGATGAGAAAGTAATAGATGAGTTTGCCCAGAAAAAACCTGTATTCAGGATTCTTGTAAATACTCCTACTTCACAGGGTGCCATAGGGTTAACCACTTCACTAACACCTTCAATGACACTGTCTACCGGAACTTGGGGCGGGGGTATTTCCACTGACAATATTTCTGCATATAATCTGTTAAATTTAAAAAGGGTTGCCTATGAGACTGATCCGGTAGATGGACAGGGTGATAAAAATCAAAGCTTTACCGGAATAACTGAAAAAGAAATCGAAGATTTAGCTAGAAAAGTTATAAAGCAGTTGGGAATTTAAAGGTAAATCTAAAAATATGAGAATATTTGTAATAAATTCTGGCTCCACCTCCATAAAATTCAAATTGTATTGCATGCCTGATGAAAAGGTCATTGCTCATGGAAAAGTTGAAAACATAGGGCAGCCTAAGTCTGTGCTAAATTATTTCTACAATGGCCTGGAAGAAAATATAGACAGAAAAATAGAAAACCACAAAGCTGGCTTAACCCTGGTAATTGAAAGGCTATTGGATGCAGAAAAGGGTGCTGTCAAAGATATTAAAGATATTAAAGCAGTAGGTCATAGAGTAGTTAATATCGGGGATAGGATAAAGGCCTCGGCTATTATTAATGATAAAGTAATAGGCTATATCGAGGAATGCCTGGATCTTGCTCCACTCCATAATCCCCCGAATTTGACTGGAATTAAGGTTTGTCGGGAATTGCTTGGAAGCGGCACCCCTAATGTTGCAGTTTTTGATAATGTATTCCATAAGGATATGCCTGGAAAGGCATATCTGTATGGAATTCCCTATAACCTCTATAAAAAATATAAAATAAGGAAATATGGATTCCATGGGATTGCTTACAAATATATGGTGGAAAAGGTTTCCGAGCTTACGGGCAAAAGCCTAAAAGAATTAAAAATAGTAGCAGCCATGCTGGGGGGAGGCTCTTCAATTACCGCATTTGATAGGGGCAGGACTTTAGATACCTCCATGGGCTTTACACCAGCTGAAGGATTATTGATGTCTACCCGGACAGGGGACCTAGATCCTGCCATTATTCCTTATATCATGAAAAAAGAGCATTTGGATATCCAGGGGATTGACAATCTCATAAATAAGAGGTCAGGTTTGCTTGGGCTTTCGGGGAAATTCAGGGATTACAAGGACATTGAGAAAGGGGTATTATCTGGAGACAGGGACTGTATCAGGGCTTTTAATTCATACTGTTATAGGATAAAAAAATATATAGGTTCATACATGGCAGTAATGAACGGGATAGACATCCTTGTCTTTGGTGGCGGAATAGGGGAGAATTCTTCTATAACCAGGAAGGAGATACTAAAGGATCTGGATTATTTTAAAATATATATAGACCCCCAGAAAAACAAGCACCTGCAAGGGGAAGGGCAGATTTCTGCCAGCACGTCAGAAGTTGCTGTATTTGTGGCTAATGTCGATGAAGAGTTAATAATTGCAAGAGAAACCTATAATTTACTATCCTGACTTCAATAAATTTTTAAAGTTTTTCCTGAGTTTCTCCACTTTCGGAGATATTATTGCTTGGCAGTATGGCTGAGATGTATTATTCTCAAAATAATTCTGGTGATAATTTTCAGCTTTATAAAATTTTTTAAAAGGTTTTACTTCTGTAACAATAGGATTGGCATATATATTTTTTTCTCCCAATTTATTAATATAATCTTTAGCTATCCTTTTTTGCTTTTCTGATGTGAATAAAATAATTGAGCGGTATTGGCTGCCCACATCATCTCCCTGCCTGTTCGGGGTAGTGGGGTTATGGATAGAGAAAAATATTTCAAGCAGTTGCCTGTAGCTTATAAATTCAGGGTCAAATATTATTTTTATTATTTCAGCATGACCTGTATTTCCTGAGCACACTTTCCCGTAAGTGGGGTTTTCCTTAAACCCGCCGCTGTAGCCGGAGTGTACTTCCTCTACCCCTTTTAGTTGCATAAAAATAGCTTCTAAGCACCAGAAGCATCCTCCTCCTAAATAGCCTATCTCTTTTGGCATTTATTTCCTCCTAATACAAGCTGTCTATTATTGTCCAAATGAACTACTGGTAGTATATTAATATTATTACTTATCATTATATTTGCAATCTTCTTTAATAGAGTATCCTACCTAACTGT
>CAYREF010000043.1:0-16570 GCA_964423265.1 uncultured Actinomycetota bacterium | reverse complement strand
TACCTGATTCCATGGTAAGGCCCAGTTTGGGTATTATTACTTCATGCATGTTTTCCCCCTAAGAAATTTATTTGAAATAAATAAGATAATATACATCAAAGAAGCTTCTATTTTACAAAATCCCCTTCAAGCTAACAATAAATAAATCCGGTTTAATTACTTAGCAAGATATATCACGCATACCCTCATATTTCAATAAAAGGCTAACTACAATTAGCCTTCCTGGCTGTTGACTTTCCCATATTAAAAAAATATAATTCATTACTGTTTAATAAAAGATAGATAAATTATGGTTCAAAAATTTGCTTCATTGCTGTCAGCAGAATCTCTTAATTACGGGACAATAATAAAAAAAATTGAAAATGATAATTTTGACGGCCTGCACTTCGATGTTTTTGACGGCCACTTTGTGAAAAATTTTGCTTTTGGCCCAGGCATCATAAAACCCTTAAGGAAAATTACCACGCTTCCTTTCAATATACACCTGGAAGTTGAGGAACCAGAACTTTTTTTCGACATGTTTATTGATGCTGGAGGGGATATAATAACTTTCCACCCACAGGCATGCCAAAATACAAAGAGGGCGCTGCGCTACCTAAAAGCTAAGAAAATAAAGACATCAATAGCCCTGGATCCGGATATTAGCATTGACTATATAGAAGAATACCTAAACTTAACAGACAATGTTATTGTTATGACTGTTTACCCTGGATTTGGAAAACAGGATTTTATACGTAGGTCACTTTCAAAGATTAAAAAATTAAAAAAAACCATCGAAAATAAAGACTTAAAAACTACTATAGCAGTAGACGGCTGCGTAAATGATAAAACATCAGCTTCAGTCATTGAAAATGGAGCCGATATTCTTATTTATGGCTCTAGCCTATTTAAGTAATCTATCATCTCAAAAAACTACAGAAAGACTTTATCAAATGCTCTACCCCATTAATTCTGCATAGCCATATGCATTTATTATAGCACCATTTACACTATAAGATTCATCAGAAGACAGGAAAACAAATAGCCCATCCATATCTTCTGGCTTCATCCAATTGCTGTAATTAGCATTAGGGAAAAAATCTGTGGCCATCTTGGTAACTACACTGTCAGGGCAAATTACATTCACATTAATATGGTGTTCGCTTAACTCCCTTGCCAAAGCTTCAGAAAATCCAATTACCCCGTATTTAGAAGCGCAATAAGCATTTATATTACCAAAAGCTTGATTCCCTGCTTTTGAGGAGATATTTATTATACGCCCTGATTTCCCCTTTATCATGCTGCTAACTACTTCCCGCGTACACAAGAAAATACCTCTCAGGTTTACCTCCATGGTTAAGTCCCAATCCTTGGTTTTTGTTTCCAATAGGGAACTTATAAAGCCATAGCTTGCATTATTAATTAATACATCCACTTCTCCGAATTCTTTTTCTACTTTTCCAACCATGGGTTTCACCTGGCTTTCATCTGAAAAATCAGTGGGGATAGGCATAGATATGCCTATCCCCTTTTGTCTATCTATTTCATCAGAAATATTATTAATTTTATTTTCTGACCTGGCAATGACAGCTACTTTGGCACCTTCTCTGGCCACTGCTTTAGCTGCACCAGCGCCTATTCCCCTGCCGGCTCCTGGCCACTATTATCACCTTATTTTCCAGCTTCATCCTTCCCCCTTATTTTTTGTTCTTTTCATACAATTCCATGGCTTTATCTACATCTGCACTTTCATGGATAATTGCCCTTAACCCTGAAGCAACTGCAACTGGTTGGGGATTCTGCCAAACATTTCTTCCCAGGTTTATGCCAATTGCTCCTCTCTGCATGCCATCATGCACAAATTCAAATACCTCTTTTACAGTCTCGCATTTGGGGCCTCCAGCCATCATAACTGGAACCGTACATCCGTCTACAACCTTTTCAAATTCTTCACACCAGTATGTTTTTACAATGGTAGCACCCAGTTCTGCACATATCCTGCAACACAGGGATAGGTATCTTGCATCCCTTTTTTCAAGTTCTTTCCCAACTGCTGTAACCGCCATTACGGGTATGCCGTATTTTTCACATTCATTTACCATCTTGGTTAAATTTTTTAAGGTTTGCTTTTCATATTCACTGCCAATAAATACTGAAACACCTACTGCAGAAGCATTAACCCTGATAACATCATCAATGGAAGTGGTTATTTCTTCATTAGAAAGGTCTTTTCCCAATATACTGGTACAGCCTGATATCCTAAGTACAATCGGCAGACTGTTACTGGCATCAATTGCCGATCTTAAAACTCCTCTGGTAACAAATAATGCATCACAGAATTCTTTTATGGGCGCAATTGTTTCAGCTGGCTTTTCCAAGTTTCTTGTTGGTCCTAAGAAATATCCATGATCAATTGGCAAAAAGAAACAATGACCGTCTTCTTTTACCAACTGGCTTAATCTATTTTCCTTACCCCAATCCATTATTACCTCCTGTTTTACTTTCTCTTTTAATCAATATATTAAATTTTATCTTTTTCCTTAATTTTTCCCCTTATAACATCCATATGAGGCGGACAGCCAGGAATGTAGATTGAGTTTTCTACCCCCAGGTTTTTAGTACAGGACCCGAATTTAATTACCTTTTTACCCTTGCCTTGCTTTAGCTTTGTTTTTTGCCCCAGCAAGAAAATGCAATCTTTAACTTCTTCCATTTTATTTTTTGAATTAAGTTTGCTCAAATATGTCTCTAAGGTATGCATACATCCACTGCACGTACCTGATTCTCTAATCTCTGCCCCAAACTTTTGATAATCTTCTGATTTTATAGTGATAATCTTAAATTTTCTTTTTACATCCCTGATTTTCTCTCCTACTACTTCTATTTCCTTAATGCTACCTAACCCATGCTCTACAGCAAGTTTCAGGTATTTAATTGCTTCTGGTTTAATGCCCATAATTTTAGCACCTACCGCATCGGCTGCCACTGTATCAAAAGAAGAAACCATCAAACCTAAATTAACAGGATCTCCATAAAGTGGACCTAAGCCCTCCATACCTACTGTACCATCAATTATGGTAAGATGGGGCAATGCTATTAAATTTAAATCAACAACACATTGGGCTAAATCTAAAAGATGAAATTTTTTCTTGTCCTTCTCCCGTATTATTCCTTTCATATTCTTTAATCCCAAAGTTGCAGGAAAACTATCATGGGTCTTCATCACAGGAATATTGATTATAAAGTCAGAATACAGGACCGTTTTGGGAATATGAATAATTTTAAAGATTTTAGCACTGGAATTGCCTACGGGGATAAATTCATCCTTTTTAAAATCCACCAGTTTTACATCCTTTTTACCTGCTAGATCTTTATAACCACAATCTTTAAACGAATCAACAGTACTTTTGCCTACTATTGAGCCCTCCCCGATAGTTATATCCCTTATGCCAAAATCCCTAAGTATGTCAATCAAGGCTTCAACCAAATAGGGATTAGTTATAGCTCCACTTTCGTAACTGGAGGAAAATAGTACATTAGGCTTTAGTAGTACCCTGTCCCTTCTACCCAGATGGGACTCCAGCCCACCAACTAACTTAGTAGATTTGATGAGACTCTTTTTTAGTGCTGAAACATTATCTATTTTGCTACACTTAACAATTGATACTGCTGACATATTTTAAATCTATAAATTAGTAATATATTTATTGGTTTTTGCAATTTCATCTTTCAGGGAATGATAAGTTTTTATATACTGATCTACGAAAAACTTATATTTCTCATGGTTATCCATATCCGGCTTAACCTCTTCCCCGAATTCTACCATATTATTTGCAGCTTCTACGGTATTAGAGTATTTTTCTGCAGCAACTGCCCCTAAAATTGCAGAACCCAATGAAGTTGCTTCGGGATTAGTTGTCTTTCTGATAGGAAGCCCGGTAACATCAGAATAAATTTGCGTCCATAATTTACTATTCATATGGCCACCAACTGCTACAATCTCTTTTATCTCTAAATTATTTTCTTTTATTATTCTCAGAAAAGCTTCGGTTCCATAAGCAACAGCTTCCATTATACTTCTGTATACATGGGCCGGGGTATGCTTAAGGGAAAGCCCCCTAATAATTCCCCTGCTGTTAGGATCAGTAAAAGGAGTCCTGTTTCCCTGGAAATGCTCAATAGTGACCAGTCCTTCTGAGCCCACAGGCAATTTTTCTGCCTGCTTGTTCATGTAATCATAAACTCCCAAACCCTCTTTTTGGGCTACTTCTTCAATTTCCCTGCTTATAAATTTGGTTTTAAACCATTTTAAAACGGACCCGGTAGAAACCTGTCCTCCTTCTAGAGTAAAATTATCAACTACCAGATCAGGATAGCTTCCAAACATGCCCTTTGCATGGAATTCCTTATCTACGCTTGTCTGTATCCAGGTTGAGGAACCTGCAGCCATAAAAATCCTACCAGCGGTAAAAGCATTAGCTCCTATGCTTGCAGCTGTAGCATCAACTGCTCCCTGGGCTACTGGAATGCCGGGAACTAGTCCTGTTTTTTCTGCAAATTCTTTTTTAAGCCCTCCTACGACTTCACCCAGCCTCAGGATATCTTTGGGCAATTTCTCAAATAAATCTTCAAGGCCAATTTTTTTGTAAAACTCTTTAGGCCAGCCGCCACTCCTACTATCATAATAACCTCTAATAGTAGCTGTAGAAATGCCTATTGTCCACCTGCCGGTAAACTCATGAGTCAACCAGTCTGTATACTCTGCTATTACCTTAGCCTTGTTATAAATTTCTGGCTGGTTCTTTTTTACCCATAAATTCTTGCAGGGAAACCATTCAGGGGAAACATTGGAGTAACCATTATATTTGCGGGCGGGATCATCTATGGATTCAATGAATTTTGCCTCCTCTGATGCCCTGACATCCATCCATATAATTGCGTCTCTTACTGGATTATTATTTTCATCCATAAATACCACTGAACAGCAGGTGGCGTCATGCCCTATGGCTATAATTTCCTCTGGACTGACTCCTGACTCTTTGATAGCATCCTGAACCGCCTCTATAAGGCAGCCTCTCCATTCTTTAACTTTTTGCTCAGCCCAGCCGGGATGGGCATGATAAGTATCATAGTACTTAGCGCTAATCCCCATCAATTTACCTTTCAGGTCATAGACTCCCGCCTTAACACATTCGGTGCCACCATCAATTCCAAGCACATATTCAGCCATTAAGCCCCCCTTAAATTCAATTATAAAAATTAATATTTAATATCTACCCACTTGTTCTTCTCGGCACTTTCCATTATTGAATCAATAATCATCTGTATTTCATAACCTCTCTTAAAGGTTGGAAATCTTGGCTCTTCTTTTTTCCCTTCCTTTATTTTAAGAACATGGGTGTAAAATTCCATGAATAAATTTTTCCAGGAATCCGGGTAACCTTCCGCCAACCCTACTGGATAATGAGCATATTTCTTTGCGTTGTCTGCAAGGGTTATGGGATCTTTTATTAGGGTTCCATTATAGTCATTTCTCTGGCCAACCCAAAGCAAATTGGGCTCTTCCCCATTCCATGACATGCTCTTTTCTGCACCGTTAATTTCCCATTCAATCCTTTGCTTCCTTCCCGGGCAAACCTGTGAAGCGATTAAAACCCCTTTAACTCCATCTTCAAACTTAAACATAATGGTTGCATGGTCTTCTGTGTCCACATTTATCTCTTCATACTCACCATGTTTTAATTCCTGCTCCGAATGAGTAGGTATTTCAACTGTTGGTTTCTTTCTTTTCGGATAAAAGATAGTAGCATCAGCAAATACTGAAGTTACCTTTTTGGCCAGTATTAACTGCACCATCTCTATCCAATGTGAGCCTATGTCCCCCACTACCCTTGATTTTCCGCTATACTTTGCCTCAACCCTCCAGTTGTAATCAGATTCTTTCGAGAGCCAATCTTGCAGATACTTTCCATGAGCTAGAAATATTCTTCCCAGTTCATTGTTTTTAACCATTTCTTTTGCGTGCATTACCAAAGGATAAAAATTCATATTATGGCTAACTGCATTAGCAACATCTTTTTGCCCTGCAAGGTTAGCCAGTTCTTTAGCTTCTTTAGTGTCCAGGGTTAGTGGCTTCTCACAAATCACATGTTTACCATTTTCCAGACACGCTTTAGCAATTGGAAAATGTAGTTTGTTCGGAGTAGTTATATGAACTACATCCACTTCCTTGTCTTTAACCAAATCCTGCCATTTCCCATAAGCTTTGGGTATAGACAGTTTTTCTGCGGTACTATTAGCCCCTTCCTGAGTACTTCTTGCTACAGCATATACTTCTGAGAAGTTTAGCCGCCTTAAATTTTCTATATGGATTGGCCCTATAAAGCCAGCACCAACTATTCCAGTTTTCAATTTCATCTCTCGCCCCTTCATTCCTTCTCTTTGTAAAATGGCTCAAATTCTAAACTAATTTTCCTAATCTCCCCCGGCTCTAGATAGTCCAAATTTTTAAATTTCTCCTTTTCTTTTTCCCTGCCCTCAACATGGCAGTTGCCAGGTTCCAGTCCTACTACGTATTCGCCCTCGCTTAAACATCTCCACTGGGTTAGCAAAGGTAGGCTATCTTTCTTATATCTCATTATAATACCCAGCTTTTTGTTATCCCCAAAATTTTCATTTACAATCCTAATTTCGCATAAATTTTTCTTTCTGGGCTCAACATCATGATAGAAGACCTGCTCTTTAAATCCCCTTTCCGGGGAGACTATCTTGTCCCACTCTTCTATTCCTTTTTTTGCTTCATCATCTCTTGGGGTTACACTTGAATCAATATTTATATTGGCTCCATCATCAACAAGGGGAAATCCATAGTTGCAGTGGTATACTAACATAAAAGGAGTTTTTCTAAACCCTATATTCTCAATTTCATCTTCTACAAAAATTTTATTTATTCCGAGGTAGGTGGTAATCTTTCTCCTGATTTCAATATTAGGCAGAAACAACCCCACATCCCTTATCCGGCCCCTGATTTGTAGCCTATAATCGTCTTTTTCCCACATTCCCTCGTATTGAACATACTTGGCAGGAATATGGGTATGGTTGCCATGCTGGACTAATTTTTCTGGCCCTTCTTCTCCAGGATTTCCCACACTGGTAGGGCCGCAAGTGGTCATAAGTCCTCCAGGCCAAGCTTTTATAAAGCCAAAAGGCAGGTCCTCATAAAAACTAGGAGAAACTTCTCCTGGATGAAACCTTGGGGTAAATGGTATACCAAAGAGTTTTGCAATCCCAATATCCAGTCCTCTATCTGCCAATACCAGAAAACTTAACCCGGTACCATTATCAACTTCAAATCCCCTGACTCCATTAGAGTCGCCTTCCCTTAACTTTATGCTGGTGATACGGGCTATTTGCTCAATATCCCCCACCTTTTTTAGCAAATCATGTTTGCTTAATTTTTTATTGTAAAATATAGCCATTTTTTACCGCCTTTCCTCAATGATTGCATAAGCAAGTTAATATTAACTTATCAACATTTTATTGCAAAGGGGCCCTATAATTAAATAAAAAAATATTATATTTCTTTATTCCGGATATTTCTTATAAGGAGGCCTTATCTCACCCTGGTTTCCAATTTCCCAAATTATGTCATGTTCTTTTACTGTATCCATATAAACATGCCAATCCCCATCATATTTTGCTTCCTGCAGAGGATATATTCCTTTCTTCTTAAACATTTCTTTTGCCTTTGGTATGTCCTCATAATATATCTTTATATGGTGGAATCCATCCCCTCCATTTTCCTCTAAAAATTCCTTTTGTATACCTATTCCATACATAGGTTCAATCAACTCATACTGGATGGGACCAATTTGGGCTAAAGCAATCCTGAAGGCAGAATTTTCTACCCTTATTCCCTTGTAATAGAAATCCCTTAAATCAGGCGGCTCAAAATCCCAGAAATACCAGGGCCCGAACCCAAAGTCTTTCCAATAATATTCTGCAGCCCTCTCCAGGCTTTCCACTACAAAACAAACTTGGCATATTTTCCCATTTTCCCATTTAACATCTAATTCCTTAGCCTCTAATTCTGACATCTTTTCTCCTTTCTAATAATCATAACATTATGATTTTTTATAATAAAAACAATGCCTAGCTATAATTTTTAGATTAATATTATTTATTTTAACTTGCTGTGCGCCTCCGTCTTATGCGGATTCTTTCAGCAACTCTTATGCTAACATAATTTATTACCATTACTATGAGCAGCATTGCACCTAAAACGACATTTTTAAAGAAAGAACTTGCTCCCAGAATATTGAAACTGCTTTGCACAATCTGAATTAAAACTAATGCCAAGAATATTCCAGTAACATTTCCTGAGCCACCTTCATAGTTAACACCCCCAAGAACCACTACTAAAACTGCCGGCAGAAGGAAGGTAGCCGCATAGCCCGAACGAGCTGAATTGACACGCGATATCATTAAAATAGCAGCTATCCCTGCCATAATACCAGAAGTCATATATGTTCTAAGCAGGACTGTGCTAATATTTATGCCGGCAAATTTTGCTGCTATCTCATTAGACCCAATCATGTATACATTAAAGCCAAATAATGTCTTATTAAGAATCAAGCCCAATAATAAGGCTACACCTATAAATATATACATGACTATGGGAACTTTAAATAAGAAGCCTGTGCCTATATGTAAAAATGGTTCAGGGAAACCAAAAATTCCCTTTCCTTTAGTTATTATAACCCCTAAGCCTCCAAAAAGACCCATGGTACCTAAAGTCGCAAGAATTGGAGAGATTCCAATTCTGGTAATAAGGAAACCATTAAATAAGCCGCAAATAGCCCCAATAACAATAGAGGCTAAAATTGCCAATATAATAACCACAATAGTCTGAAAAGGTCCGGCATTGCTGGCCTCCCCAGCAAACTTAACCAATATCATAGCTGCTACAATACTAGATAAATTAGCAATAGATACAACAGACAGGTCAATTCCACCAGTTATCATGCATATACCTACACCTAGTGCCAGTAAACCAAATTCAGGTATTTGCACTGCCATTGATTGAAAATTTCCGTATGATAAAAATATTCTTGGTGAAACAATAGACATCACAATAACAGCTGCTATTATGATTAGAAGGAGTATAAACACTTTTTTATTTTTATATATCAAAATAACCTCCTGTATAAGATTTATTCTACATCGAGCACTCTTGCCTGTCTTTCCCTTAATTTTCCACGGTATGCAGTTATACCTACACTAATTACAATAATTCCACCAATTACTGCCTGCTGAAAATATGAAGGGATTTTCATAAGAGCCAAGCTGGTATTAATAATAGTAATTACAGAAACACCCAGCACGGTACCAATTATTGAACCTCTTCCGCCTTGTATACTTGCTCCTCCCAGCACTACTGCAGCAACTACAGTAAGCTCATCACCAACTAAATACAGAGGGTCAATATATCTTAGGCGTGCCCCCAGTAGTAATCCGGCTATTCCTGCCAAAACTCCCACATAACAATATATAAAAAACTGTATACCCATAATATTAAAGCCAGCCCTTCTTGCAGCTTCCATATTGCCTCCAAGAGCTCTAATGCTCCTTCCAAGTGTAGTATACTTTAACAGTACCCATGTAATTAAAGCAATTACTATAAAGATTGCCGCCGAATAAGAAAGCCCTATAGGAGTGCCCTCAGCAGTTGTAATGCTAAAAACATCGTTTCTGCCAAATTCAATAACCGCAGAGGGTGGATTTGAAATAACTGTTTGGTCGGTAAATTGAAGATAGCTCATCAAAGCACCATGAAATGCTGTTAACGTGCCAAGAGTAGTAATAAGGGTTGGTATTTTAAAAATTCCAATAAATACTGCATTTATTGCCCCTAAAATTAAGCCAACTACTCCTGCTACCACAAAAGCTAACAACATGCTTTCTATCCCGGTCCTCATTAAGGTCATGACCCCTAGATACATCCCGGTTACGGCGACCGCAGTAAAAGATACATCAATTCCGCCAGAAAGCAAAACCAGGAAAAAACCTATTGCAAGGATTCCTTCAAATGAATGACCTTTGAGCAGGCTAAAAAAGTTCTCTAAACTAAAAAAATATGGATTGATACTGCTTATTATTATAGTCAAAATTATGACTATAAAAAATACGTAAATCTCATTACGCTTAAATATATTTTTCATGTCTCACCTGCACCTAATCAAATTTACAATTCTAATTATATTGTTACTTTACCTTTTCTCCTATATCAGCCTTCCCGACAATATTATTAAGTTCTTCTTCAGTGGTACATGTTGGGTCAACTTTCTCTATTATTCTTCCGCTATGCATTACAAGAACACGGGTGCTGTTATGTAAAATTTCCGAAATTTCGTCAGAAATTATAATTATACCTATTCCATTATTAGCCAAACCCCTGATAATATTATGGATATCATTCTTCGAACCTACATCTATTCCTACAGTGGGTCCATCCAGTATAAATATTTTTGGATTTGCAGCTATCCACCTTCCAACTACCACCTTCTGCTGATTGCCTCCAGACAAGCTTTGTGCAGGTAATTCTAGCGAGGGTGTTTTTATATTTAATTCTTTTGAAATTTTCTCATTTTTTTCTTCCAGCTTTCCGGTCTGGATAAATCCTGCCTTACTAATATAATCCTGTAGAATAGCAACATCGAGATTTTCAGATATTTCCCGTTCAATAAACAATCCTTGTTCCAGCCTGTCCTCCGGCAGGTAGCAAATCCCTAATTCTATAGCCTTATAGGGAGAGTTAATATTTACCTTTTTCCCTTCTACATATATTTCCCCCGAATCAGGCTTATTTAAGCCAAAAATAGCTTGGGCAAGTTCCGATCTTCCTGATCCCAACAATCCTGTTATCCCTAATATTTCCCCAGGATAGAGCTTTAAATTTATATCTATAAAATTCCTCTTTTTGGAAAGATTTTTTACTTCAAGAAGTGGTTTTCTCTCTTCCTCTTCATACTCGCACTCAAATTGGGTACTTTCTATCTTTTTGCCAGTCATATGATATACAAGTTTTTCATTATCCAGCTCTTTGGCATCAAAATCTCCAACTTTTTTGCCATCCCTTAAGACTGCAACTTTTTCTGAAATTTCAAATACTTCTGAAAGTTTATGGCTTACAAATAAAGTAGAGATTCCTCTTTGTTTTAAATCTAATATAATTTTAAATAAATTTTCAACTTCCTTTTGGGTTAAGGCTGTAGTGGGTTCATCCATAATTATTAGTTTTGCTCCCTGAGTTAAAGCCCTGCTTATGGCCACAATTTGCCTGTCAGCAACAGACAGCTCTTCAACCATGGCATCAATATTAATTTTTTTGCCCAAACCTTTAAGTTCCCTTTTAGCAATATTTTTGATTTCTCCCCAATTAATAAATTTTTCCCTTTTCTCTATTCTCTGGTTCAAAGATATATTTTCTGCAACTGTTAAATTAGGAAATAGCGACAGATCCTGGTAAATTACCTGTATACCTTCTTTCATGGCGTCAAGCGCATGTAAATTAACATAATGCTTCCCATTAATATAAATTTCACCTGAATCTGGTCTCAAAACTCCCGAGATTATTTTTATCAAAGTTGATTTTCCTGAACCGTTTTCACCCACCAGACAATGTATCTCACCTTCATTAATTACTAGATCTACATCATCTAGTGCCTGGACAGCTCCAAAACTTTTGCTTATATTCTTAACGCTTATGATTTCTTTTGCTTTCGAATTCATATTATCCTGCCAAATTTTTTTTATTTTAAAGTCAAACTTACCTCTTTATAATCATGTTGGCTAGATTTAAACCTAACCAACATGATTATCTTATTCAATTTTCAGAACACTGCTTAGAACTTTTTACAGCTCTTGTGGCCAGCCATATTCTGCAAATGTTTCAGCCCATTCTCTAACATTATCTTTGGTTATAGAGATTTGGCCTTGTCCAAATATTACTTTGCCACCCTTATCATTGGTAATGATATCTAACTTTTCATATCCGGGCATTGCATCACCATCAGGATTAACAACTGCGTCGCCAGCTTCTGGCGGGTTGCCCATCCAGGTATTCAGAGAAACATAGCCAAGTGCATATCCAACCATGTATGGATCCCAGAAGAAACCTTCCTGAACTGTTTCATCTATCAGGTAAGAGCCTATTGTAATAGGAAGTCCTGTACCAACAAACATTAGCTCCCCAACCAAGTTCTTTTCCTCAATTGCCAAAGCTGCTGCAGGTCCAGTTGTCATTGGGCTTCCGATAACTAAACTTAGCTCAGGATAAGTATTGATAAACTCTAGAATTTTGTCATGAGCTAAACTTTGATCTTCTTGTTCTTCGAACCTATCAGAACCTTCTTCATATCCCAAAGCATTTAAGAAATCTGGAGCATTTTCTTGCTGATAAGCTATTTCAGCATCTACCCATTCATTATGGGATACTGAAGTCAGCCAGCCAACAGAAGCAACATATTTTCCTTCTCCACCAGTATATTCTATGCCAGATTTCATAATGGAAACTCCAAAGTTTTCATTACTCATTGCTTCTATATCAAATGATACATTTTCAAAGGTTGAACCTTCATGACCGTAAGTCTGTATACCTTGATCATTTGCTTTAGCAAATACAGGTTCAATAGCTGAAGGGTCATTAGGTACAACAGCTATAGCATCTACACCTCTAGCAATGTAGTCTTCAACCATTTGGGCCTGAAGAGCTGCATCAGCTTTTGGGGGTCCAACAACTGACCCTGAAAATCCATAGTCTTCAGCACATTTTTCCATACCTTTTCTTAAAACATCAAACCATGGAATACCATCGGCCTTTACGATAACAACAACCTCAAAATCAGCCGAGTCTTTCTCTTCCATTTCCTCTTCAGCTACTTCCTCTTCACCTACGATCTCTTCAGCTACTTCCTCGTCTACTACTTCATCAACTGCTCCGCAACCAGACACTGAGAAGAGGGATACTACTGAAACTATTACTGTTACAACTAATAACCACATTAATGTTTTCTTCATTTTTATCCTCCTTTTCCAAAATGAAGATTATAAATAAAATAATTTTTGTCCGCTCATCACCCCCCTAAAATAAACTTGATGATAAATTTTAAATAAATTTATAATATAATAATTGCAGTTGTAAGAAAATATTTATTTGCTACTTGCTTAAGATTATAATGTTATTACTATTTATTTTCAAGAACACGGCCTCTATGTAAAAATAGTATACATAATCTCATTTTATAGTCCAATAAGCAAATTTTATCTAACTAATTGGAAAAAATCTACCACTTTTTGAAAACATTTCTCTGCACTTGGAATAAATAAGTCTTCTAGATCAGAACAAAAGGGTACTGGGGTATCAGGACCGCAAATCCTCAATACTGGATAATCCAGGTAATCGAAGGCTTGCTCTTGGATCATGGCTGAAATTTCCCCTCCTATTCCTCCTTGCCGCGGAGCTTCATGTAATACAGCCACCTTATTGGTTTTTTTTATAGATTTTCTTATGCATCCGATGTCCACTGGAGATATAGACCTAAGATCAATTACCTCGCAACTAATACTGTATCTGTCCTCAAGCATATCTGCAAGCTCTAATGCAACCATTACCATAAAAGAATTACTAATAATAGTTAAATCCTTGCCCGTCTTTACCATACTTGCTTTTCCTGGCTCTATTATGTATCCCTCTTCCGGCAATTCACCTTTAATTGAATAAAGCTTTTTATGTTCTATAAATAATACCGGGTTATCATCCCTAATAGCAGCTTTAAGCATGCCTTTTGCATCATGCGGGTTTGAAGGCATAACCACTTTAAGCCCAGGTATATGCATATACCAAGCTTCCAAGCTTTGTGAATGCTGCGCCCCATTCCTTATCCCTGCACCTTGCTGGGTCCTTATTACTATGGGAACTTTCAGCCTTCCTCCACTCATATAATGGATTTTTGCAGCCTGATTAACTATTTGCTCTGAAGCTATAGTAGCAAAATCTATATACATTATTTCAGCTACTACCCTATAGCCAAGGAGGGCAGACCCTATGGCTGTTCCGAGTATAGCCGTTTCTGAAATGGGGGTATCCTTTACTCTTTTAGGGCCAAATTTCTCATAAAGCCCCCAGTGGCTTTAAATACCCCTCCATATCTGCCTACATCTTCGCCAATCAGAGTCAAATTTTTATCCCTTTCCATTTCTTCTTCAAGAGCCAGGGATATTGCTTGTGCATAAGTTTTAATCATTGCACGTATACATCCTTCTGCAATTCTTCAGGTGCTGGTTTTCTGCTATCTTTTGCAAACTTTACTGCTTCATCTATCTCCAACTTAATTTCAGCCTCGATTTCCTCTATCTTTTTCTTACCTAATATTTTTTCCTCCAGCAGTAAACTCTCGAATCTAGCTACAGGATCCCTTGCCTCCCACTTATTCTCCTCCTCTTTTGTCCTGTAGGAGCGCGGGTCATGTATGGAATGGCCCAACTGTCTGTAGCTATTGCAAACCATAAGGGATGGTTTTTCTTTTTCTTTTATAGCCCTTATGCATTTATTAGTAGTTTCTGCAATTTTAATTACATCATTACCGTCAATATTGTATCTATCAATTCCATAAGAGGCTGCCCTCTTGGACAAGTCTTTAACTGAGGTAGAATTTTTAACATCGGTGGATATTGCATATTTGTTATTTTCACAAATAAATATTACAGGAAGATTCCATGTTGCAGCTAAATTAAGGGATTCATGGAAAGCTCCTGTATTTATGGCTCCATCACCAAAAAAAGAAACTACAATACTTTCCTTTTTAAAATCTTTGCATGCATTTGCCAAACCTACAGCAATGGGGATACCAGCCCCTACTACACCATTAGCACCCATCATGCCAATACCGGGGTCAGATAGATGCATGGTCCCACCTTTGCCCTTGCAGTATCCTGAAGCCTTTCCCATTAGTTCTGCCACCATTTTCTCTAAATTTCCTCCTTTTGCAATCAGATGTCCATGGCACCTGTGGGTGCTCATTATGTAGTCAGTCCTCTTCAAACAATGGCACACCGCTGCAGCAATTGCTTCCTCCCCTATATAGAAATGCACGCTTCCAGGTATAAAACCCTGAGTGGCAAGCTGGTAGGCTTTCTGTTCAAAAAGCCTAATTTTCTTCATGGTGTGGTAAATGCTGATTTTGTCCGAAACTTCCATAAATTTTAATTATCGTTACAAAATTTGAGAATAATTGAAGTATAGCAATGGGTTATGCCTTGTCAAGAATAAGTACTTTCAAAAAATAGTGAATTTTAATAAAATTAGCTAAAATTTTTTAAATGGCAATATGATAAAAAACAAAACTAATTCATTAATACTGCTGTACCTGATATTTTTCGTTTTCGGCATAGCGACTTCTTCAATTGACCCCATAGTACCGATTATAAGCCAGGAACTTAAAATAGGATATGATTTAATAGGCTACATTTTATTTGCCGGGTTTTTCTTTTTAATTATAGCCAATATAACTTCCGGCAGGCTCGGTGATGTAGCCAATACCAAGTATATCTTGGTGGGGGGCTTAGTATTGATAATGCTGGGATCTGTTATCTTTGGAACTATTATAACGGTGGCACTTTTTATAACTATAACGATTTTAATAAGGTCTGGATATGGGGCTATAGATGTTTCTACTTATACTTATGTTTCCCAGCTTTTTTTAAAAGATAAAAGCGCAATTTTTGTAAAATTAAACTTGCTTTGGTATGTAGGCTGTGTTATAGGCCCTGCATTTATTAGCCTAGCCCTGCATTTAGGATTTAATCCCAGGCTTAACTTCCTTTTTATTGGACTCATGTTTTTTGTTTTGGCCATATTATTTTTCAAGCTCGCCCCTGGTTCAACTCAGCACAAAAAGGAAAGCGGGAAAGAAAGTTTTATTTCCGCCATAAATTATCCTATAGTTATAGTTTCAGCAATAATTTTATTTTTTTACGCTGGATCTATTTTTGGGCTGTCCACCTGGCTTACAACCTATTTCTTAACATTTGATGTACAAGTATTCATGGGCTCAGTCATACTTTCTCTTTACTGGATATTCTCAATCATAGGGCTGGTTATAACTACAAAGCTTTTAAAAACTACAAATGAGATAACCATCCTTACCATAGGCTTTATTTTAGGAGTAGCGTCTATGGCTGTAGTTCTGCTCTGCCCGGTAGTTATTATAAAAGTGGTTTTTTTGCTTATCCAGGCAGCTGCGCTTTCCGGCGTATTTCCCCTGGTTAAATCCATACCAGTAAGCGAAAACCCTAAGGCTTCAGGAACCATTGTGGGATTTGTATTAACCGTACAGGGATCAGGAGTAATGGTCTTTCAACCCATCCTAGGAGTAGTAGCTGAAAATTTTGGGGGAAACTTCATTGCCTACGTTATATTAGCAGGCCTTTTTATTGGCATGTTGCTTACTTTCCTGCTCCTTTACCTGCTAAACAGGAAATACAGCTCCACTTTAAAATTCCGCAAAAAATCCTAAAGCTCCGGAGCTATCCC
>CAYREF010000042.1:0-16692 GCA_964423265.1 uncultured Actinomycetota bacterium | reverse complement strand
AAGGGTTAAGTGATCTATTATTTTTTTACCTTTCCTATTTGCAACTGCCGCCTCACCGTAGAAGAGACCGAAGAAATGCATATATGCATTATTTAGATGAAGCTCTTCTATTAGAGCTCTGTCTGGCTTTTTGTACAGATTTTTAGAAGTATCAGTCCCAGGGATAGGTCTGTTTTTTTGGTGGCCCTTCCTCTTTTTGAAGGAAAGCATTCTTTGTATATGCTGTTTATTTTTTCCCAGTTTAGAACCTTTTTTAATTTGATTAGTTCATTGTCCTGGGGCAAAATATTATCAATTAACTTGTTTATGTCAATATTTTTTATATTCTTATATTTTTTTATTTGAATTATTCACCAAGAACTAATTAATTAGAAAAATTTATTCCTTATTAGTATAATGTTTAAATATTTACCAATTTTAGCATAATATGGAAAATTTACTAATAACAGGCGGAGCAGGATTCATAGGGTCAAATTTTATAAGGCACCTTTTTAAAACCAGCTTCCCCTGCAAAATTATTTGCGTGGATAATTTTAACAACTACTACCACCCTGCAATAAAGATGAAAAATATAGAGGACTTTAGAGGCAGGGATGATTTTACCCTTTACATAGACGATATTACAGACTATGAGGCAATGGCAAAGATTTTTAGCAGGCATGACATAAGCACTGTTGTCCACCTTGCAGCCAGGGCCGGGGTAAGGCCTTCCATAAAGGATCCCCTGCTTTATGAAAAGGTAAACGTTACAGGAACCCTTAATTTGCTGGAACTGGCCAGGCTCAATCATGTAAAAAAGTTTATTTTTGCCTCTTCTTCTTCTGTTTATGGAAATAACAAAAAGATTCCCTTCTCTGAAAAAGACAATGTTGATTTCCCCATATCTCCTTATGCTGCTACCAAGAAAAGCGGGGAGCTCATCTGCCATACCTATCACGCCCTCTACAGCATTGACTGCTTTTGCCTGAGGTTTTTTACTGTTTACGGGCCCAGCCAGAGGCCGGAAATGGCTATACATAAATTTGTAAGACTTATTGACCAGGGCAAGGAAATGGAAATGTACGGAGACGGCAGCTCCAGCCGGGATTACACTTATATTGATGATATCACTGTTGCGGTAGCAACCTGTCTTAAGAAAGTTAAGGGATATGAAATTATAAATTTGGGCAATTCCCACCCTATAAAGCTGTCAGAGCTTATAGGGTTGATTGAAAAGAGCCTGGAAAAGAAAGCAAAAATTGTAAAAAAGGGAATGCAGCCCGGGGATGTTGAAAGAACTTATGCGGATATAGGAAAGGCCAAAAAGCTTTTGAGATATAACCCCAAGACAAAAATTGAACAGGGAATAAAAAAATTTGTAAACTGGTATCATAAAGAGAAAAACTAATCTTGAAAGAAAACTTTTTTAAAAGCAAAACCTTTATAATCCTTATAATAACCTTGCTGACACTGGCTGTATTTATACCTGTAGGATACATACTTTACCTTGACTGGTCCAATTCTCCCAATTTCGCAAGCCCTGATAAAAATTTTGTCTCGGTCTCTGAAACCAGGGCAAATCCGGGGGATACCATAATCTACAGGATAACCATAACTAATGAAGGAAGGAAGACAGCCACTGGCATCCATATAACCACAGACATTCCTCAGGATACAAAACTGGCAAAAGGAGAGATCCCATACCTGGAAGATGCCGGAGAGGATAAAATTTATTTTCTGGTAGGTTCCCTGGAACCTGGCCAGAAGAAGGTTTTAGAATATGCGGTAATAATTGATACCCCCCTTGATGACGGCACTACCATAAACAATAATACCTTCAGTATTGAATATAGCAGAAAAGGAAGTACTGAAACCATAAACAAAAAATTTGAGATAGGCCTTGAAACCTCGGTGGAAAGTAGTATAGATTTTTCCAAATCCTATTACAGGATAACCGATGAGAATGGCGGGGATGTTAGGCAGGGAGACAAGCTGAGCGTGATATTTTTTATCAAGAATACAGGAAACATGGCCTCAAAAGATATAACCCTTAAAAACATCATACCTGAAGGGACCTCCTTTATTGAAGGAAGCTTTATCTCCCAGGGTGCTTACATGGATGAAGCAGAAGGGCAGGCAGTTATAGGGCTGGAAAAGGCAGAACCCGGCAAAAGGATATTCTTAAATTATTCTTTGGCTGTAAACTCTGGCCTTTCCGATAACACCAAGCTTTTTTTTACCCCCTATATTTCCTATAGCGGCAAGCAGGCATCCCTTAAAAACCAGGAACTTACGGTAAGGGCCATGGCTGAAATTAGCGGATTCAGCCTTACCGGAATTGATGAAAACGGAGGAGACCTGCTCCCCAATGAAACTATAAAATATACTGTATATTTTAAGAATGCTGGAGATGGGGCCACTAAAAACCTGGTAATTGAAAATACCATACCCCCATATACTTCCCTGCTTGAGACCAGTCTCGACCAGGAAAGGATGGTGTGGGAAAAAGAAAATGAAGTATTTAGGGTTAATGTGTCAGAACTTGGCCCTGGTGAAGAATTTTCTTTCTACTACCGGGTTAAAATAGACGGCGGCCTTTATTACGGCACCAAAATTACCAATAAAGCTGCCCTCCTATCCTATGCCGACAGGCTTACCTCAAGCTCTGTAACCCATACTGTCATATCCAATTATTATTACAATGTGGTAGTTTTAGGGGACTCGCAGGTAGCCCAGACCACCTGGGTGGAACGGTTGAATGCCATGTTTGAAGAAAATTACCTTTACGGTAGTTTTAGGTTTATAAAAAGCGGGGTTAACGGAGAAACTGCAGTAACGGGCTACAACCGGATGCTGGACTCCGGAATCCTTAAACAAAACCCCTACATCTTTATAATAAACTACGGCACCAATGATGCCTTTACTGGTTCAGATTATTACAGGACTTCCCCTGAGGCTTTCAGGCATTACCTGGGAGCCATGATAGATACAGTTAAAACCAATACCGGAGCTCTGGTAGTAGTCATGTCTACCGGGGTTTCAAATGAGGAATTGCATCCACACCATAAAAACTCCAGCCTTTCCATGTATAACAACATAGCCTCCCAGGTAACAAGCGAGCATGGGGCCGTGTTTGTGGATGTATTTAGTCCGCTGATAAAGTCAGAAAATCCTTACCAGTACCTGGCAGACGGGCTGCACTATAACGGTAAAGGAGACCAGCTGGTAGCAGAAATTGCCTTTGATGTTATTTCCAAGTACTTAAATGAATACGGCACCAGGTAGGCTCAGTTCCTTACAAAGTAGAACAGTATATTGGCAAGAATTATAATTACAACCAGGGCTGAAAACAGAGTTGCATTTACGGCATTAATTTTTCTTTTGCTGCCCCCCTTTATTCTCATGGATAGATTTATTATCCCTATAACTACCATGCCTACCAGGAAAATATAGACAGATGAAAACACAAAATCATAAGATGCTTTTACCAGTGCAGTATTAATGGGCCTGCTTATGATTATATCTATTATAATTTTCTTTATTGCTTCCATGTCAGAGGCCCTTTAGCTCCCTACCTATATCTCCTGCTAGCAGAACCATTATCCAGATTATAATGGCACTGTATAAAGTCCTAAACAAGTTTATAAAGGCTTCTACACCTATGTCCCCCAATCTTATGTCAAGCAGGCTCAGCTTGAAATTTTCAGCCAGCTGGTGGAAATACTCCCCATCCAGGGGACCAAAAAGGTAGGGGGTAAATACACCTATATCAGAATTAAATATCCAGAAACAGAACCAGCTCCCTATAAAGATATAGAAAAGTGTAAAGTACTTGGGTTTTTTGGCTATGACTATAGCCGCAAAGGGTATAAACCAGTTAAACCATTGGGCAGCAGACGGGGTAGTAAGGTAAAAAATTAAGAAAAACAGCAAACAGAAGATGGAAACTGTGTAAAACTGGGAACTTTCAAAAATCAGATAGGATGTACCTGTATTCCTTACCTTTATCCTGTAGGTTAGATAAAATACTACTATAAGTAAAAGAGCATAGCTTAGGGTAAAAAGCTGTATCTTGAATCCCCCAAGCGCTATCAGGGAATAATCAAATAAAAACCTTGCAAACTGGCCTTCTACTAACAGCATCTCGCCCTGGCCGCCGCGGTTGTAAAACTTTTCAAAGAAATAAACAAAACTTATAGGCAGCAAGCTGAAGACCAGAAAGATTATCCTGTTTTTTATCTTTTTGGGAAGCAGCATAAACAGGACCGGAAGCAAGAAGGCAGTATAGGCCCTGCCCACAATGGACAGGCCAAAGAAAAGACCACACAGGTAGTAGTTTCTTTTCCTGATTGCAAAATAAAAGCTCATCATCAAAAGGAAGAAAACATAAATCTCATATCGGCCGAATATGTAAACTGCATAAATGGTCACCGGGTTTATCATTAAAAACTTAGTAACCTGGAGTATGTTTTTCCTTTCCTTTATAAGGTGGATTATCAAAAATACCGTTATCATCTCTACAACCAGGTAGGGAATCTTTAACATGAACAGGGTGCGGAAAATATAATTGGTATCCACAAAATTCATGTAATTTGCAATCTCTATAGTAGTGCTTCCTCCCGAAAGCGGTACAAATACTTCTGAGGCATTGGGAATAAACGGAAGTAATATTTTCATAAAAATTGCATCCATGTAATGGGATACAAACTGGAAAAAGCTGGGATAAAAGTCTATCCCTTCTGCAATCTGAAATACCCTTATATGTTCGGATAAAAAATCATTATGAGCAGTAAAGGGCATAAATATAACTCTTATTAGGATTCCTACTAGGATTACCCGGTTAAATATATTCCTTGACCTGGGCTTGCCCCTTAATTCCTCTGGATACCAGCTTAAATAAAAATTATGTAATTTATTAGCCAATTTAGCCATGCAACCTTTTTTTCTTTTCCCTGTGGTAAATAACTATACAAGCTAGGATACAAATAATCAAAGCAGAAAATGAAATTGCCAGCATATAATAAAACCACCTGGGCTCATACCTGAATTCAATTTCATGGTTTCCTTTATCAAGCTTTATTGCCTTGAACATGTAATTTGCCTTAAAAATTTCAGTTTCCTCTCCATCTACATAAGCATTCCAATCCTCATCATATCTGTCCAGCAATACCAGATAGCAAGCACCGTCAGCCTCTGCTTCTATATCAATAGAATTTTCCGAATACCCGGTTATCTCCAAACTGTAGTCTACCTCCCCATCAAGGTTATCCCCATTGGTAAGATAAACCATGTTTTCCAAGTCCAGGTTATGGTTTTCTACCAGATGTGATAGTATTTCATCCTGACTGGCAAAGGATTTACTGTTTGAGGCTATAAATGCCCTGGGTAGGTAAAAATAATTCCTGTAAATTTTTACTTCTTTATTGTAGGCCAGCATCAAATTGCCAAGTCCCAGGCTATCTTTGGGAATAATCATGGGATTTCCCCAGCCAGGCATATCATGTTCGGCGTTTTTTTTGCTGCTGGTTTCAAATACCAGTTTTACCTCTTTGCCGGAATATTTGCCCAAGTCTACCCTGTGGGCAAACCACCTTCTGTCCTCTTCTTTCTGAACAGGATTTAGGTCCTGCTCCCATAGCAGATCCCTTCCCCCATTATATTCAGCATATATCCTGTATATTACCCCGTCCCCTGTTTCAGCATTCCAGTGCTGGGGATGCAGGGAGGTATAAAATACCAGTTCCCGGTCTTCCTTAATAGAGTAGTCAAATTCCATTTTAGAATCTGCAGGCACTACTATGGTAGGAATGATGTGTTCCTGGAAATTCCATGTGTGTATGACGGAATTTTTGCTGCTTTGCTCATTTAAGTTTTTCTCAAAATTATTTACAAAATAGCCCATCTCGCTCATAAATGCATAACTTATGATATACTTGGTGTTGGTAAGCTTTAAGAAATTTGCATACATCTTATCAGCGCCCACTTTCCCATTTGGCCTCACCCTGTCGCTTCCCTGGAAGGCTGCCCAGAATTTTGCATAATCCAGTGGTATTACAGGGTCATAGCCGGCTGTATCCTGCATGTTGAATATCCACATGGAGTTGGGATTAAAGGTTCCCCCCATAATGCCCAGGTTCCGATACAGACCCTCATCCTGTTTTATGTATTCAATAGAGGGGGTTTTAAAATATACCTGATCCGGATCAGAGGTGGTATTAAAGTTTATTCCGAATACAAACAGGTCAACAACCAGCAAACCTGTAATCAGCATTAAAAATATTTTTCTATACCTTGTCCTTACAGCCAGGACTATAAATGCGACTGAAAAGACAGCCAGTACTACAAAAAATATAAAGGAGAGAGTCTCCAGCCTTATAAGGGGGTGTTCGGCCATTTTTTCCAGGCTGATGTGGGTGTCAAATGTGAAATTAAGGGCCACTATCAGGCCTATAAAAAATGCTGCAAGCAAAATAGTAAAAATGACTATTTTCTTTCTTTTTAGCCATTCTTTGCCTAAGTTTACCTTGCTTACATAATCCATGCCATAGGCAGACAGGATTGCCAGGCAAAACGGGACAAGTACCAGTATTCTGGATATAGAAGACTGGCTAAAGAAAGGTATAATTTTATTAAAAACTTTAAATATCTGAGGGGCTGAATTAAGCAATACCGCTACTGCAGTTATGGCAAAGAAAGATAGGACAATTTTAGTGCGCTTAAATGCAATGGCAATACCGGATAGAAACAAAACTGCCACTCCGCTATACCTAACCGTTTCTATGAAATTAGTGCCGGATAGCCAAAAACTGCCGGAAAGGCCATTACCAAAAAAGTTAGGGTTAACCATGGTTATAAGATACCTAAAATTCATGCTTCCGCCGCCACCTCTCTGCTGTACTGCCCTAAGCGAGCCTTTAAATTCATTGTAAAAGGGAACCATAAAGCATAGCCCTATCACCAGGCCAATAACCCCTGCCAATGCCAGGCCACCTACATTCTTTAAAATACTCTTGTAGTTTTTGTCCACCAGGTCATAGATAATAAATACGCATAGCAGGACAAACAATGCTATTGCACTAAACTGGACTGACTGGCTGTATCCTGAATGTATCTGCATTCCGATAAATATCCCGGCAAGTATGGCAAATATAATCCTTTTTTCCCTGAAGAAGCGGATTACAAATAAAAATATTAGGGGAATCCACAGCTCCCCTTTAAGGTGGGTAGGAAACTCAAGCCACAGTATTGTATTGGCATTAAACATAAACACTACTGCTGCAAGAAAGGATCCAACCTTGTTAATGTTTAATGACCTGGCAAATCCGTACATAAAAATTCCCGCCAGAAACAAATGCAAAGCTATGGTAAAGGTGAATGCCTGGGCCTGGGGAATGAGAAAAAACAGGAAATCAAGGGGATTATACATCTCGTTTACCACATTAGAGGCATAGGGATATCCAAGGAAAGCATTGGGGTTCCACAGGGGCAGCACTCCCTTCTCTGCTGCATCTGCCAGGTAATATTTCATGGGATAATAGATAAAAATGGGATCTGATAAGGTAGGATTGTGTGGAGCTGCTCCCGGGCTGTACTGGTTTTGCTCTGCCAGCACCCAGGGATGCACGGATGTGTTTACCATATCTGCTGGAAGCAGCACTTCCCCTAAAAAAAATGCTTTCCACAGGAAGGCAATAGTTAAAATGATGAGGAGGATAGAAATTATAAGGTATTCTTTATACTTGGGGCTTTTACTTATTTTCTTTAGCACAAAAGTCCTCTTCTAAATTTTATATAGATTTTAGCATTTACAATATAAGATTTAAATAAATAAAAAAAATTTATTAACTTTATCATAGAAATTGTGTAAAGGAGGTACTTATGGCAAGGATTAACATATCCATAAAAAATAGCTTGCTGCAAAAAATTGATAAGGGAATTATATATTTAACAAACCCAAATAATATTATTAGTTTGTTATGATAAAAACTTAATTATCATTAACTTGTTGCCTTTTTACTTTCTTTCTAAGTTTCTTTTTTTTAGACACTTCACTTTTTATAGCAACGAGATTAATCGGAGGTAATAAAAGATGCGGAAGAGGGGTTCTAGATGTAATGTTACTTATAACCTCTCTCGCGAATGGAAATAAAAATGCAGGTGCATTTATTTTTGCAAATTTTTCTAAATCTAAATTTTCTTCTCCCTCGATAGTTTCAAATATTGCAGTTAACTCAAGTTGAAATCGCTCATACAAACTGATATTAAAAGTGAATATCAACTTTTTTTCTTTTATTCTATAACTATCTGAAAAATTCAAATCGTACTCAAAATCTTTCGGTTTTACATCAGGTAACTCATAATTTAATTTAGAGAGATAAACCTTTAAAAATCTTATTCCTGGTTGTTTATTTTTATCCATTATGCAGCCTCAAGGCATATAGGAACCTCTGTATAGGTAATGGGTGTAAAGGGTTCTTTATTAGCATTGGGTGAATCAAGTAATGACCACCTAAAACTTCGTTTATCTATACTTGTTTTTTCACACTTAATATTAGGAAGATTATTAATTTCGATTTTTTCGTTATTTAACCATTCCAGACTTTGATCTTCACCTAATTCATTTAGATAATTTTCCTCTTCTAATTTTCTACACCATTCAGCATTTGAGAAACTCTCTAACCATTTTTTAGCTCCCTCAACTAGTTCTTTATTAGAAATATCTCTTTTCATTTATTCCTCCCAACATAATTCTTTCTTTTTAATCATTATCTTACCACGTAAAGAAAACATTAGCACAGGTCGATTTTGTTTATAATTATAGTATCTTCCAACAGTATTTATATCAACATTAAATTCAGATTTTATAAACTCCTTAATGTATAATTCAATATAGTTTCCAATTTTTTGATCTATTGTTAACTTGCAATCTCGAAGCTCTTTCGATTTATTTCTAAAAATCTGGTATAACTCCTTACTTATAAACAATACATTACCCAAGTTCGCTATTAACTCGAGAGCAGCAATTTTCTCTTTTTTGTTTTTATTCTTAGCATAAAGCCTACTTGCTTCTATATCTAAATGGTAACAATAGAAACCTTTACCTAAATATCCAACTTCATCTGAAATCTTTATTTTATTAGTTTTTATAATTTTTTGAGCATTATATTTAGATGTTCCGTGATAAAGGTACCTACATATTCCATAATCTAATTTTATTCCCTCACTTATTAATTGATTGTTAACATTATCGGGTTCTGAATATTGTTCTTTACTAAATTTTTTAGAAGTTATTTTTTCTCCGTCCTTTAGATAAATTTTATTTTTTACTTTTTTTCTGGTGGTGTATTTAATAAAATTTCCAAGACTTTGTCAAATTTATCTTTACTTTTTTCTCCTTATTTTTATTTCTTTCTTTTTCATTATTATTCTGATTCAAATTCAAAACTCTCCTGATAACCAATGCTTGGTTTACCTATTATCAGCGGTGGATCTCCAATCTTTCCACTTTGTTTTATTAAATAATCATCAAAAGTATCTAAAATTGAAACCCCTGCTTTAATTGCAGATGCAACATGCATTGCATCCTCTGGTCTTAATGCTTCATATTCCCAAAGTAAATTTCTAGCATCTTCAGCTATATATCTATCTACGTTAATAGGAATAATATAATCTCGTTCACAAAATCTACAAATAGTACTAGAATCACTTCTATTTATTTTTTCTCGACCTTTCTTTTTCAAATATATGACTTCAGCAATAGTATAGGCTGACGTAATTATCTTGAGCTCACCATTATTAGCTCGTTCTAGCACACCCATACATTTTTCATATTCAGGCTCTTTTTTTAACCAACATAAAAAACAACAAGAGTCCCAATATCTATAATCCAATATACCAGTTATCCTTCCAATATTCCACAAACATCAAAAGCATTTGGCAAATCTTTATTGTTTTTAAAAACTCCTAATTCCTTGACTTTTATGGTTTTAGGATTACCAATATTGTCATAACTAATATTGCCATAAACATAAACCCTTTTCCCAAAAGCTTCTATAGCCTCATCCATTATTTTATCATCATCTATATAACATCTAATACCTCTATCGGTTAAAGACTCATATACTACAAATATTTTTCCTCGTCTATCGGATATAGTGTGTAGAATCCCCTCAATAGAACCCAAAGCCTTATTTTTTATACCCAACAAGGTATCTATATTTGCTACAACTTGTTTAGATAGACTATGCCTTTTTGCATCAATTAATATATCAATCCTCTCTAAACCATTCTTATGAATATCGGGTATAGCTGCTAAGTTTTGCAAATAAGTTAAAACTCTTTCATTATAACTTGGGGGGATTTTTGCTTCCTTATTTAAAGTATCAATACCACTACCGATTAAACTAAATACCTTTTCCTGCATGTCATAGTCTAATTTTTCAGTTAATTCGGCTTCATTGATCAAATCAATGCTTCCCTCTTTTACCTTTACTACCCAATTTATTGGTTTTTTCTTTTTAAATACTTGAGATGCAATTTCATCAACAAACTCATAAAAAGAACTAATGCTATTTCTTAATTTATCGGAATTTATTCTATTACCCTCTAATTTTAAAGTTATATTTTTTGCCAATTTATTTACTCCTATGGGTCCTTGTATAATAATCTTTTATCACCAATATTATAAAGGGCAAAATCAGCTATATCAAAATCATCTATATTCCGAGCATTGTATCTAAAATCAAATCCTGCTACATATCTATGCAAGTGCTGTTTTCCTATATGTTGATACACTCCTATAATACCATGTTTTAAGATACTAAAATAGCCCTCCATTGTATTAGTACTTGCAACACCATTTACATATTATTTTTTTCCATGATTTACAACATAATGGAAAGGATATTCCTTATCTAATCCAGCATAGGATTTAAATTCATCGGTAATTAAAGTTGATGTTTTTTCAACATTGTTTCTTATTATTTCTTTTAAATTTTTTGCAGTTACATTCTCTACTGAAAAGGACCTTTCCTTACCAGTTCTTTCTATTAGAGAAAATACGGGAGATTTACTTTTAGAACCTTTACCTCTTTTATCTTTTCCTTTACCACCAACGTATGTTTCGTAGGCTTCTATAATCTCCTTTAATTTTTTATCTTGTATCTTCTGCTTCATAGCATGTCTAATACGATGCATCATAAACCAAGCTGTTTTATAAGTTACTCCCAACATTCTTTCAATTTGTTTTGCAGATATACCTTTTTTAGAAGAACATATTAATTGAACAGCCAATAACCATTTATGAAGTGGAATATGACTACTTTCAAAAACGATTCCAACAGTAATCCTGAATTGCTTTCTGCAATGCTTATATTTCCTAACCCTTTTTCTTAGTTGAGATTTAGAAGTTTTGGGATTCAACTTATAGTGTCTATCTATAGAGTCACAATGAGGACAAATTGGTTTACCATTTTTTCAATGTATATTTTCTAAATATTATCTAACTGCTTCTTCATCATGAAAATGCTTTTGACAATTTAATATTTTTACCTTTTCTTTTTATAGAATGTCTTAATAAATATATTATTAAAAATAATATAATAACTTTGGTTTGTTAAGTATATAAAATTGCCATTGATAAATACAAAGAAATGGTTGATATGAATCGTTCAGCTTTTATCTCAGAAGCAGTCAGCCATTTTTTTTCAGAAATTGACCAGAAGATTCTGCAGGAAAAAAAATCCCTGGCAGCCCGGGAAATAGAAAAAATCAGCCAAAGAATTGGCCCTAAGTTATCCGGCTGGGATTCCACCAGGGAAATAAGGGAGTTGAGGGAGAACAGACCAAAGAATTTGAGAAATGGATAGTTACAAAATAAGTTTAGATGATAAAAATTTTATAGTTAATGAAAGCAAGGAACTTTTATCCGGGAGCAGTGAAATAATTGTATTGGATACCTCGGTGGTGGTTAAATGGTTCTTTAAAGAAAAAGAAAAAAATATCCAGAAAGCCAAAGCCATCTTAAACAAATATCTCAACCAAAAAATACGTATTATCGTCCCTGAGCTGCTGCTTTTTGAACTGGCCAATGTAATTAAGACCAGGCTTAAAGGAGATAAGATAAGTAACCAGTCGGGAATTATAGAGAATGTTTTCAATTTAGGCATTGTTTACTATGTTGATAAAAAAATATTGATAGATTCCATAAAAACTGCAACCAAAATTAAGGGAAGTGTATATGATGCAATTTTTTTAGAAACCGCCAGAAGGTTTAAAGGGAAGCTGATAACCGCTGACCAGAAATTGTATAAAAATTGTATTAAATGCACGCAAAATATCGCGGAAACCCTGTTGCTTTCAGACTACAACCCTAAATAGACAAACCCTTATTATAATGCTAAACTTTTTTAAATAATTTCAAAAATCATTAAAGCATAATAGATGGATAAAAAAGATAGAAAAGACCTTTCGGTAATAATTCCCATATATAATGAAGAAAAGAATATAAACTTGCTCTACAGCAGGCTTGATAACACTTTAAGCAAACTGTCACTGGATTATGAAGTAATCCTGGTTGATGACGGGTCTTCAGACAATAGCTGGGATGAGCTGCTTAAAATACATAAAGAAAACAGCAATTACCGGATAATAAAATTAAGGAGAAACTTTGGACAGACTGCAGCCATGAGCGCTGGCTTTGATTACTGCAGGGGGGAAATAGTTATAACCCTGGACGCAGACCTGCAGAATGAGCCGGAAGACATACCCAAGTTAATTGAAGAAATGAAAAAGGGCTATGATGTGGTAAGCGGCTGGAGAAAAGACAGGAAAGAAAATTTTTTAACCAGGAGGTTCCCCTCAATTATTGCCAATAAGCTGATTTCAGTCCTTACGGGGGTGAGGCTGCATGATTTTGGCTGCACTTTGAAAGCCTACCATATAGATGTCATAAAGAATACCAAATTATATGGGGAGATGCACCGCTACATACCTGCCCTTGCCAGCTGGATGGGAATAAAAGTATCTGAAGTGATGGTAGGCCACAAGCCCAGAAAACACGGAAAATCCAAATATGGCCTGGCCAGAATACTGAAGGTATTCCTGGATATTATTACCGTAAAATTCCTGCTAAGCTTTTCCACCAAGCCCATACAGATATTCGGCCTAATTGGTCTGGTTGTAGGGGGACTGGGAAGTATTCTTACCCTTATACTTATAATCCAGAGGGTATTCTTTTTAATTAGCCTGGCAAACAGGCCCCTTTTTATACTGGCAATATTTTTGGTATTTATCGGAATACAGTTTATAACTTTCGGACTACTTGCAGAGCTTAACATAAGGATATACCATGAATCACAAAAGAAACCAATTTACCATATAAGGGAAATAAAAGGTTAGCCCGTGGACATCGGAAAGATACCTGACTTTCTTAAAATATATTTCACCTATATTAAGAAACAACCCCAATGCAATTATCTGCCCTCAAGGCTGTGGGTTGAGGTTACCAATCACTGCAACCTCAAATGCAGGCTATGCCCTAATAAGGATATACCCTCAAAGGAAAAAGGGTATATGGATTTTAATTTATTTAAAAGGATAGCAGACCAGATAGATAAAAGCATTAATGACATTTATCTTTTTCACCGTGGAGAGCCGCTGCTCCACCCCAGGCTTTTTGAAATGGTTGATTATATTAAAACCAGGGGAGCAACAGTGAGAATCCACACAAATGCCACCTTGCTTAACAATGAAAATATTAAAAAAATTCTTAACTCAAAACTGGATTTTATATCTTTTTCCTTTGATGGCTACCTGAAAGAAACTTATGAAAAAAACAGGGTAAATTCAAACTACGCCAAAACCCTTTCCGGCATTATCTCTTTCCTTGAACAAAAAAAGAAACTTAACCAGAAAACTCCCTATACTGTATTGCAGGTTATGGAATATGATGAGGAATACAGCCTAGCCGACTTTGAAAGGCAAAAAAAGGCTTTCATAAAAAAGTTTGAAGGCTTTCCCCTGGACAGGTTTATTACCAGGAAGCCCCATAACTGGGGTGGCCTCATAAATACCGTGAAAACCACGGCTAAACATTATGTCTCCTGCACTTTCTTGTGGTATGCCCTGGTCATTCTGTACAACGGAAACATTGTCCCCTGTCCTCAGGATTTTAACTCCAACCTTGTTTTGGGAAATATCGAAGACATTTCAATAAAAGATGCCTTCAACAATCAGAAAATCCAAAGGCTTAGGACTCGCATTGCCCATAAGGATATAACAGAGATTTCACCCTGCAGTAGCTGTGACCGCCTGTGGAGGGAAACTTTTATGGGGCTTCCCACCGATTACCTCAAGACATTTGTAAAAGATAATCTTGGAGCAAGTTAACTTGAAAAACAGAATCTTTAATATAGTAAAAATAATTGTAAGCATAACCCTGATAGCATACCTTATATACAAATACTGGGATAACCTGGTAAGCTTTTTTAGCACGGTTACTCTGGATGATATAAATCTTTACTTTCTTTTTTTGGCAGCATTCATGCACTTTACAGGACTTTTAATCTCTGCGGTAAGGTGGAAAATACTTCTTAACCTGCAAGGGGTAAGACCATCTATAAATTACCTTAACGGCTCCCTTCTGATAGGCATATTTTTAAATAATTTCCTTCCCTCCAGCATTGGCGGTGATACCTACCGGGCTTATGATGCAGCGCATCATAAAAACAGCAGCTGGCCAAAATCAATAACCGTAATCCTGGTAGAAAGGGGCACCGGCGTAATAGGGCTTATCTGTTTTGTATTGTTGTCACTGTTTCTTGGGTTTAACATAACGCGGTTAAGTAAATTGTTCCTGGTGGTTATAATACTTTTTACCCTGGCAGCAGTCTTTCTTATCATCCTGCTTAATCCCAGGCTGTTTAAGCCCTTGAATTTCTTATTTAAGATAAGGATCCTAAGGAAGGTTAAGGAAAAAATAAAAAATTTCATAGAAGCCTTTGGGGCTCTTAAAAATAAAAAAGTTCTGGCCCTGGTTATATTTTTTAGCTTCCTTATGCAATTTAATGTTATACTCCACTACTATTTTGCTGCTCTTGCCTTAAAGATAGATGTTTCCTTTATTTCTTTTCTTTTTATGGTACCTATTGTATTGCTGGTTGCCATGATTCCCATATCCATAGGAGGAATTGGCATAAGGGAAAATACTACAGCCTATTTTCTGGGAACCTTTGGTATAGCCCCAGCAAAGGCGGCAATTTTCCCCCTCCTTATACTCTTCTTGCTGCTATTAGAGTCCATAATAGGAGGGGTTCTGTTTTTAATCAGGAAGCCTAAGATAGAAGAAGTAAAAAAATGATTTTTTAAACAAACTTTATTGCCGAAATATATAATAAGCTTTAAAGACCACCTAAAGGCATGTAAGAAAATATTTAAAAAATTGCTAGTAGAGGTAGACTTAGAAGAAAGATTGATAATGAGGGATTTAACCTGAGTTACTCATGGCATCTAAACCAAACGGCAATGATAAACTTTTACCTGCACTTTCAGATTAACTGTATCAGCTCTTGGCTCATCGTGAAAGGAAGCCATCTAAAAGAGAAAACTTTAAAAGAATTTAGCAGTTTTACAAAATTGTTTAAGCAGCTTTTAAAAGAACTAAGGACCAAAATTATTGGTTTAAATTTTCCAAGAAATTGAAGATTTTTACCAAAATCAAAATAATCATTCTTCCGAGTTGAAAAAATACTTTTCTATTTGCCATTACCCGCTGCATTATATATGATTTAAGTAATATTTTGATTTTCAAACTCAGGGATCTAATTGAAATGGCTGAGATATTAATAAAAAAAGTTGATAAGGTAGATAAAGCTTTAATCAATGAAATTAAAAATCGTATAGTTGAAGCAGTTGACCCTGAAAAAATAATCCTGTTCGGTTCTCATGCTTATGGGAAGCCTTCAAAGGATAGCGATCTGGATATCCTGGTAATAATGAAATCAAGCCTTCCAAGATATAAGCGCTCAATACCGGTCTACAGGGCACTCGCAGGAATTCTTATTCCGAAAGATATAATTGTATATACACCTCAGGAAGTAGAAGAATGGAAGGATGTCCCGCAGGCTTTTGTAACAACTGCTTTATCCAGAGGAAAAAAAATATATGAAAAAGAATAAAGATGACATAATTAACAGCTGGATGGAAAAGGGTGATAGGGACCTTGTAGTTGCAGAAAGAGAGCTTAAAATACCTGAACCACTGACCGATATTATCTGCTTTCATGCCCAGCAATCTGCAGAAAAATATATGAAAGCTTATCTTATTTTTCTTGATATTGAATTTCAAAAAACTCATGATGTAGAAGACCTGGTTGCTGTAGCTAGCAAGAAGGATTCTTCGGTTCTGAAATTTAAAGATATTGGTGCAGAGTTAAGTGCTTTTGCAGTAGAAGCAAGATATCCCGAATTTGAAGAGCCGTCTTTAGAAGATACAAAAAATGCAGTTGGAATTGCTAAGAAATTTAAAAAACATATTAAAGACAAAATTCTTAAAAGAGGCCGGGGGTAAAAATAATAGTACTGAATCTTAAATTATTTTAAAAATGATAAGATCAAAAAATATTTTGCTGCTCTTGCCTTAAAGATAGATGTTTCTTTTTTTCCCGACTTCCGCACTTTTTATCTAAATTAGGCAGCTAGAGACAAAAAACCCCAC
>CAYREF010000041.1:13543-16728 GCA_964423265.1 uncultured Actinomycetota bacterium | reverse complement strand
GAGCAGCGGATAAAAAGGCTCCGGTTTGTTGTAAACAACTCCCGCTTCCTGATCCTTCCCGGCATGAGATTTAAAAACCTCGCCTCTAAAACCTTGGCCCTAAACCTAAATCGTATCTCAGCTGACTGGCAGAAAGCCTATAGCCATCCGGTAGCCTTAGCTGAGACCTTCATAGACCATAACCTTTTTAGTGGCACCTGCTATAAGGCAGCGGGGTGGCTACCTTTGGGAAAAACCAAAGGCTATGGCCGAAATGCAGGCCGCTACTACTCTCACTCCAGGCAAAAGACCATATTCATAAAGCCCGTCAAAAAAGATGCCCCAAAGCTTCTCTCATCCCCCTTTCTAACCCCTGAGCTTACCGGCAGAGAAAATTTAGTTGACCTTAATAGTCTAAATATCGAATCTCTTTTAAGGGAGCTTTCCTGTATCCAGGATCCCCGCAATGCAAAAGGGGTCTGCCACAGCCACATCTCTACCCTTGCCCTCGGAATATATGCAAGGCTCTCCGGACTAAGAACTTATCTACAGATGGCCTGCTGGACAAAGGCCTTAACCCAGGAACAATTGAAGAAATTCGGCTGCCGGTTAAACGAGGACAGTCGCAAATACCTGCCCCCAAGCGAGCCCACCATCCGCCGGATGTTTAGCTCTATAGACAATCATAAACTTTACCGGGTAATCCAGCAGTGGCTTGGCTATAAAGCACTTCCCTCCTGGGCTGCAGCTGCCCATCCTGTACCCAGAGGAGGAAGGGAGCCGTGAGCAGGCTATACCTGAGCCGAAAAGATAAAAAAATTATGGAAAGAATGGTTAGAAAAGGTAAAACCGAGCAGAGAATGGCATTTAGGGCATCAATTGTGCTGCTTTTCGCCCAGGGGCTAACGCAGGGGCAGATAGCAGCAAAGGTTTCTACTACCGTAAAGACCGCAAGGAAATGGAAAAAACGCTATGTTTTATCCGGCATTAAGGGTCTCTATGATCTGCCCCGGCAGGGCGCGCCCACCAAATTTTCAGTAGGGCAGCGCCTGGAGATAATCGCTATCGCCTGTGACTTCCCTAAAAATTACAGTATAGAGGGCTACAGCAAGTGGACCTATAACCTACTTACCGAGGCTTGCAGAAAAGAGGTAGGAGGTCCGGCTATGAGCAGGACCAGTATATTTCGGACCCTGGATAAGATAGAGCTAAAACCCCACAAGAGACAGATGTGGCTTAACAGCAAAGACCCCAAGTTTAAAGAAAAGACCAATGATATTGTCTCTCTGTATCTTTCCCCTCCCCAGGATGCAGTGGTGCTTTGTGTAGACGAGAAAACAGGAATCCAGGCAAACCAGAGAAAGCATGAGATAAAGTGCGCATTTCCTGGAAAACCTGCCCGGTACGAGTATGAATATATCCGCCACGGCACCCAGAGCCTACTTGCCTCCTTTAACATAAAAACGGGAGAAGTGATTGGCAAGATAAGCGACAGCAGAAAAGCAGATGATCTGATTTCTTTTATGGAGGCTGTTGCCCTTGCCTACAAAGATGCTGAAAAGATAATCATCGTCTGGGACAATTTAAATATCCACAAGGATGGACCCACAGAACGCTGGAGACAGTTTAACAGGCGCCATGGCAACAAATTCCAGTTTCACTTTACCCCCCTGCATGCCTCCTGGGTAAATCAGATAGAGATATTTTTTTCGATTTTGGAGAAAAGATGCCTAAGGCATGGAAATTTTTACTCCATAAAAGATCTAAAGGTCCAGCTTCTGACCTTTATTAGAAGATGGAATATAAAGGATGGCCATCCCTTTAACTGGACTTTTAAGGGATACCCCATCCAAAAGAGGGAGGCAGCATGAGAGAATACATTAATGAAGCAGCAGCTCAGGAGTTGATTGATTCCCTACACCAGAAGGGCTATTCTCATCTAAAGGTAGCGGTAAGGGGCAAACATTTGGTTATCTATTCAACCAGTCCTGAGGGTGATAAGTTCAATTGTGTCAGATTTAGTCCCATATCTACCGAAGAATATCAGCTTGGTATTGCAAATCATAAGGGCAGGTGGGAGGCTACACCCTTTACTGGAACTTTTACAGAGCTAATTAAGCTTCTAATAGAACAGTTTGGCTTTATATTAGAGGATTATTGAGGTATTTGTTTCAAATTTGCAGGCACCTCTTTTTTTTACTAATGTGGGAACGAACTTATGGAATGGTGTACTAGTGCGGCCGCTTCACCTTTACCTAGAGGAAAATCTTTACAAACTTTCTCAATAACGTTCTTATTTGGATTTTTATTTAATTTAATCCTTCCTTCACCAATAAACTGCTTAATGACTTTGGAATCCATAGTTTCTTTAAATAAAACTTCTTTTTTTACTATTTCTGGTATAACTCCAATATACTGCTTTAAAACCAATTGTAGAATATCCACCTTAGCTAACAAAATCAATGTAGAAGAATCAAAAATTATCATCAATATTGCCTCATTATTACGATTTACTACATTTGTAGTTTACCAGAAAATAATAATTTTATAAATACTTATAAAAATAATAAGAAAGTGGTAATTACAACCCGTAGAGTATATATTTTACAAATTTTAAAAACTATAGATTGAGAGTAAAAGCGCTATGCTGTTAGGGAACGGGTTGCCCGGTTTTTGTTGGAGACCCTAGCCTGGAAACCTGAAGTTGCTGGCTCCCCGGACTTGGTAATATTGGTAACAATATTTTAATCCTTTACTCTACAAATCCTTCACAAAAAAATACTTTTATGTTTGCCATTATTAATTTCATTATATATGATTTAAAATAATATTATGGTTTTAAAAACTTAAGTATTTAAAAAAATGTCCGAATCGCAATTAAAAAAAATCGAAAAGGTAGATAAATCCTTAATCAATGATATAAAAACCGTATAGTAGAAGCAGTTGACCCTAAAAAAATAATCCTGTTTGGCTCTTATGCTTATGGGAAACCTTCCAAATATAACGACCTTGATATCCTGGTAATAATGAAATCAGATCTTCCAAGATATAAACGTTCGGTCCCTATCTACAGAGCACTTGCCGGAATGCTTATCCCAAAAGATATAATTGTATATACACCCCAGGAAGTGGAAGAATGGAGCAATGTCCCCCAGGCTTTTGTTACTACTGCGGTAACCAGAGGAAAAAAAATATATGAAAAAAAA
>CAYREF010000041.1:0-13443 GCA_964423265.1 uncultured Actinomycetota bacterium | reverse complement strand
ATAAAAAAGGCTGACAGGGATCTTGAAGTAGCAGAAAGAGAACTTAGGATAACAAATCCCTTGACTGATATCATCTGCTTTCATGCTCAGCAGTCTGCAGAGAAATATATGAAAGCTTATCTTATTTTTCTGGATATAGAATTTCAGAAAACCCATGACGTTGAGGACCTGGTAGCTGTAACCAGCAAGAAAGACCCTTCTATTCTGGAATTTAAAGACATTGGTGCCGAGTTGAGTGCTTTTGCTGTAGAAGCAAGATATCCTGAGTTTGAAGAACCTTCTTTAGAAGATACAGAAAATGCAGTCTAAATTGCTAAGAAATTTAAAAAATACATTATAGATAAAATTCTTAAAGATACCAGAGATAAAAATAATAGTACTGAACCTTAAAATATTCTATGGATGATAATATAAGAAGGCAATTTGGCTAAATTTTTGGGTGCAGGTTAATTTTTCTTAGCCAAGAATTGCCTTTCTAACATAACGGACATTTATTGTTGCAGGCAGAGCATAACAGATGAAGATTATCACAAAAGTAGATATTGGTTATGCTCCTTCCACAACCCTGGCAAACAAGAGGATCCAGGGTCTTGGTAATAGGATTATAAGTAAAGTAAATACTCTTTCTTTTCTTTCCCACCAATAAGTTATAAATTACCCTAACCGCCAGGGCATAAACCACCATAGCTGCACAGGGCTCTATTTTTACCCTAATGCTATATTTTTTAAACAGGTCGCCACTTTTTCTTTCTAGTTCCGCAGGCAAAAGGTTTATCTTTTTACGCCTTTCTTTAACCAGCTTACTCGAAGGGCCGTGTTTTTTGAGGTTTTTTCTCATTTCTTTTTCCAGTGCAGAATAATACTCTTTAAGATTTGTTGCATCTCTTTTAAAGCGCCTGGCCATGCTTTCATAAAATTCTTTCAGCTCTTCTGCCAGGATTATCTTTGATTGCTCTTTTATACATTTCATAATCCTTTTTATCTGCTTGTCTTCTGAAACGGACCTGTTGACCTGGGTAAAATTGTTCCCAGGGGCAAACATCAAATCTGCCATGCCGGGGATACAGGCCCCGGTTTCCAGGTTAAAAACAAGGTTTATAAGGCCTAGCTTTTGCTCATCGCTCTGAGCTGTATAACGGCAAGTCAAAAAGAGGTATGAGGTTTTTATTTCTGCCTTATTTTCTATTTTGCCCCCTAAATTAGAGAAAACGAAGTGTTTATTTATCAGCCTGTCAAATCCTTCTTTTTTAAGATAGTCTACCTGGAACTGGCAGGCCAGCAAAGGAGTTTCTCTGCATGCTGTATCTATCATTTTTTCCAACAGCAAAGACCCGTAATTTATAGAATAACTCTCTTCTGTACCAGTGTTTTGATCATTATATAATATATTGATATGCTCTGAAGTGCCTAAAGCTTCTGACAGGTTCCCTGGCATAAGGGCTTCAAATCCCTGCTGATTTTTTTCAAGCACCGCTCCCCTGCTTTCCAGGAATCTGTAGGCAAATTCTTCCAGTTCTTTATTTGGTTCAGATTTCATAATTTTCACCGAAAAGCTTCTGGTCAATTTCTTTGGATTTTTGATAGCCGTTTTTAACCCTCTGTAACTTTTTTTCCAGTTTTAAAAATCCTTTTTTTGTTTCCTGCTCAGAATTTGAATCCATCCAGATATCATAGACTATTTCCGAGAAGTCCTTTTCTTTTTCTAGCCGCCCCAGTATCATGTCTATTTCCCCGATTACCATTTCAAACATATTAATTTTCCTATCCAGTATCTCCAGAATATAATCCTCTATGCTACCTTCAGCGCAAAAATTATAAATCATCACCTCGTTCTCCTGGCCGATACGATGTATCCGGCCAATCCGCTGCTCGATCTTCATTGGGTTCCAGGGAAGGTCATAGTTGACCATCTGGTGGCAGAACTGGAGATTTCGGCCTTCCCCTCCGATTTCTGTGGTTAGCAATATGTCATTTTCATGTTTAAAACTTTGAATCTGATCATCCTTGCTGCGGTTATTCATTTTGCCATGGAATAGGGAATGGCTTATCCCCTTTCCTGCCAGAAGTTCAGACAGGTGATCAATAGTGCCATGGTACTTAACAAAGACAATCTTTTTATCTGCGGAGGAATCTATAAGCTTAAGAAGCATCCTGTCTTTACTGGTAGTTTGTATAGAGCTGCAAAGGCTGTTTATGTCATAAAGTCTTTTTTTATGTTCGGAGGGCATATCCTCCCTTTTAAAAATTCTGGAAAAGGTTAAGCTCAAAGCTCGTGGGGAAGAACCCGCTTCAGCTAAAAGATTTTTCAGCAGCAGTTTATGGCTGGAGCCATTGGTTTTAGCCATTTCTTTTATCAGGGCAGTAACTTTTTGGTATAGTTGGAGCTCTAACGGGCCAGCCCCAACATTTATAGTCTGGGCAAACCGTGGAGGTATATCAATCTTTGCAAAAGCCCTGGTATTTCGTATCATTACCTGCCCCAAAAGCTCTTTGAGGCGGCTTCTGTTTCTGGGATCAGTAGGATCCCCGCGAGTCATAAATTCTTTTCTGAATGCTGAAGCTGTCTTTAGTTGGCCAGGCTTTAGAAGAGTAATGATATTGTAGAGCTCCATCAGATTATTTTCTACCGGTGTTGCTGTAATCAGCAGTAAAAACCTTTTTTTCAGGGCATTAACCAGTTTCCAGTTTAATGTTCTCCGGTTCTTTAGGTGATGGGCTTCATCCACTATAACCATGTCATATTCCCTTTTGACAACCTCAGAAAAATTCTTTTTTGACTTGGCAATATTAATAGAGGCCAGGATAAAGTCCTGTTTCCAGAAGGATTTATTCCGGTTCTGAAAACCAGGATCATCAGTGGAGGGAAAGTTTAGCCCAAATTTGCTTGCAAGCTCCTCCTTCCACTGGCTAACCAGCGGAGTTGGGGTGAGTATAAGGGCGGTCTTTATCATACCCCTCTGTATATATTCCTTAAGCACCATAAGTGCCTCTATAGTTTTTCCCAACCCTACTTCATCTGCTAGCAGGGCTCTGCCCCGGAAGGTTTTCAAAATTTTTCTGGCAGTCTCTTCCTGAAACCAAAATGAGCGGATATTTTGCAGGCTATTTAAACAGATAAGGCTTTCAAATCTCTCTTTAAAACGTATTTTGTGCCCTTCTATGGCAAGTTTGTAATTCTCCATGGGGGCAGGACTTGCCTCTTTGAGGATTTTTTTAAAAGCTTCTGAATTTACCTGGATGTTTACAGGAATTTTTGGAAAAGATTTTTTATTAACACCACCCTTAGGTAAACCTTTATTTTGGGCATAAGATTCTTCCTTGAGTTTCCCTTTCCTATTTTTATGTTTGGCCTCTTTCTTAGAATTATTTTTAGCTGCCAGTTTCTTCTTAATTTCCAGCTGGGTTTGGCAATGTTTTTGTTTCTTTACAAGAAACTCTTTGAGGGCTTTCTTTTCACTTGCTTTACACTTTGGCATATTTTTTAAAATTCCTTCTATTGCCACTAGTACTTGTTTGTACCTGCCTTCATTCTCCAGCAACTGAAACAAAAGCGGTATTTCATCAAATTTTATATATCCATGCTCATACAGGCCCAAAAGCCCGCTAAGCTCTATATCAGGCCTTTTCATCAGATATCCAAGGTAGCACATTTCCCTGATAGCCTCTTCGTTATTTGAGTCCAGCCGCAGAATTTTTCTCAGGCAGGCAAGCTGTTCCTCAAACTGGCCCTCTTCATTATGCCATTGTGCCTCTTCAAAAAGAAACTCTATCTTTTCCCTGGTAAAAGCTCTGGATGGCCTCTGCCGGCGTTCTTTCTGCTTGATTTTCCTCTTTGCCTTTTGCTTTTCCCTTTTTTTTCTGGACATATACTACCCTATTAAAAGATTGTTATTCCCTTAGTGCTTGCTTTTTATTTCCTTTAAACATGTTTTTTTAAGTTCTGGCTAATATTAATTAAAATCAGAACAATAATATTTATTGGGCAGGATTTATGAAATTGCCCCCAAAAAGTTTGCATCTTTACATTATCTTTTATAGTTATTGCCAATAAAATAACGTAGCTTCTCACTTATTTTTATCAGTTTAATACAATCCCAAAGATGTAACAAGAGACATTGCCATAAAAAAACAATTTAGGGGATTTACCGCAAAGTTTCAGTTAAATACTTACAGGATCCATAGATGGATTTAGATAAAATAATAGGAATATTTCAATCAGGTATCTATCAATCAGATTTTTTTAAGTCAAAAAGATGCTCTAATAATAAAAAATATTCTTTTAAAAATATAGCATCTTTAGCCTAAGCAGTCCAATTACTTTTAAAGAAGTTGAAAACTGCCATTGGACCAAAGACTGGAATCTTATGATTCCGAAATTGTTAAAAATTCTGGGAGGATACACAGTGAAACTAATATAAGCAGGTATTATGCCAATAGCTAAGAAGGTTGGGGGGGCAGAAATGACCGAAAAGGCGACTTAGAATTCTTAAAGAAAAATAAAAAATTAAAAGATCCATTAATAGTATTTTCATAAATCCAAAAATGAAATTCGACTATGGGAAGTAAATTGTATGGTAGCTATAAGCCATACTTCACATAAAAAGGCATCAGATTCAAATACAAAAATTAATAACTGACTGAGCGGCTAATTATACCTATATCTGGAATATTTGTTCACATTTATATATCACCAGCAGTTCAGCTTCTTTTATACCAAAAGCTATCCCTAAAAGCCGGCAGTTGTGCTTTTGGCTTGCCTTAGAATATTTAAGTGGAAAACCTAACTGTTTTAGCTTCCTTAATATTAGTTTTTCCAAATATTAATTCTCTTCTTGTGTAGAATCTTTTAAAGAGGTTTCAAGCATTTCTACTACCCTGGATATCTCAATTCTATAATTTTTCTTTATACGGTTATAAATCTTTTCAGAAGTTTCTTTATCATAAATATGCGAGGTATTGTTTCTGTCTTCAAGCATATCAAGAAATATTTTTTCATTACCAATTAAACCAGCCCTGAAAGCTTCTACAAAACTACTCCTTGGGGTTTTAACAATTATCCCTTGATATTCAAGATATATTTTTAAAGCCTTCCATAAAAGTTCAAATGTGAACTCGAACCTCTGTATTACTCCATCTCTGTCCAATTCGTCTTTAACTTGTTCTATACCCTCTATTAATCTTTGGTGGGCATTTTTTAATTTATTTAAAGAATACTCAAGCACATCTTTCATAAAGGATTTTTCCTCTCCTTAAAATAATATCTTTAAATTCTTTGTCAACAGATTCCAAAAATATTAGATCCACTTTATACAGGCCGGATACTTCTTCAAGTTTCTCTTTTAATTCCCTGGTTTCTCTAATACCCATTTTTTTTCCGTCTACAGCTATATCAAAGTCTGAACCTCTGCTATATCTATCCCCGGCTCTTGAACCAAAAAGTAAAATTAAGCCAGGTTTTAAATTTTCTTTTAGTATGGAGACTACTTTATCTAAAATCTCCTTTTCCCTTTTTTTGTGTTTTATTGCCCTCATAAATTTTAATAATTCATATATTATTTAATCTTATTATAAAAGTTCCCCCAGATACTGCAAGAATACGAAAACATCCGTAATTTTATTATGCTCTAGCAATCACTTTATAATTGCAAATAATCCTAAAAACCAACCTCATTCAAGGCTTCCCAAAGGTTTATGCGACTTTTATGGCAAAACTTCCAATTAACCATTAATTTTCTTCCCCCTGCCTGTTTAAACGGCCAGAAGCCACTTGGCCTGTATTGTATAATCCGGCCAGATTGATAAACTACATAAACCGTTCATATCTCTCTTACTATTAAAAAGCATTCTGACCGTTACCGCCTTGCATGTCAGATATATCTACTTGGTTTAAACAAATAAATTGTCAAGACGGGATTTTCACCCATCTGGTCACCTATTTTGTTGGCTGTGACAGAAATCTTGCCAGCTTAAAAAACTTTGTCCCCAAAATAGCATAGAGCTAGCAGGCAATAAAGCCATTCAGAAGTACAACCTGGGTAAATGATATCCCTATAAATATTCAAGTTTAAAATCTAACCAATAAGATTAAAGGTTTTATTACATTTTGATTTTTAATTTTCCGTTTGCTAAACTTGCCCTATGAGTAAAATAATATTTAAAAAAAACGAACAGATAATCAAAGAAATAATAAGTAAATTTATTGATCCAGATAAATATGAAATATTCATTTTTGGATCCAGAGCCACAGGCCATGCTTCAGAATATAGTGATTATGACATCGGAATTTCAGGGAAAAAAGCCCTCTCTTTAAGAGAAATAGCTCTTATAAAAGAAGCCCTGGAGGAGTCAGAGCTGCCTTTCAGGGTGGACATTGTTGATTTTTCCATGGTGTCAGATAATTTTAAAAAGGAAGCACTCTTAAAGGTAAAGAAGATATGAGCAAGCTAGATAATATAATAAAGGAATTAACTAATGCAAATAACCGATTAAAAGAAGCATTGGGCTTAGAGCCAACCCAGATTCATAAAGACGCCACCATACAAAGATTTGAATTTACTTTTGAGCTAGCCTGGAAAACAATCCAATCATATATCAGGGACCAGGGCTTGGAATGCAAAAGCCCAAGAAACTGTTTCCGGACAGCAGCTGAATTAAAAATAATAAAAAGCCCTGAAACCTGGTTTGAATTCCTTGAAGCAAGAAACCTTATCGCCCATACCTATAATGAAAAAATAGCCAATGAGGTCTATAAAACTGCGGCAAGATTTCCGCATAATATTGACAGTTTACTGGATAAAATTAAATCCCACCAGTAATATAACTCCATAAAAAATCATTTTAGTTTTGACACTTTTCAACGTTATGATAACGTAACAGTAATATAGTGGAGGCTACAGGCAAAACCTAATGCACTTTTGCTGTTAAGATATGCCAGGCAATTTAACTGCTGTCTTTGCATGCTCAATAGTTACGCTAACTGGATTACTTTTTTATTAAAATATATATTTTCTAAAATTTTCAGGGTTTCCTTTACAATATTATAACTTCTTTCTAAGCTTATCTGCATCAAAATATTTTAAATTATTTTCTGTATTGTCCATGCCTTTATTTTTTCTAAGACGCAATACCTCATTTTCAATAATATCTATTAAGTCTGAAACCTTTTGCCTGCCTGCTTTAGTACTCGCCAGTTCTGCAGGGGATTGATTGCCCATGAATGGATACTTTTGCTCCCACCATGTGTCATAAAATGATTCCCATTTGCTTATTGCAGTCCTTCTAAATTCTTCTTCTGGCATATCCTTAGGTTTCTGTTCAAAAAGTTCACCTAAAACCTCGTCAGCTAATCTGTTTATGATTTCCTCTTTGTTTATTTCTTCAGTTTTTATAAAATCAAGGGGTATTCCTTTAATAAGTTTTTTCCACTTTTTAAGATGTTCCCGTGAATCTGTTAAAAAGATGAGCTTGTTGTCTGCTATATAGACATCACCCAGATTTATACCCTTGGGGCTGGACCATTTAATTTCATCAGTTTCCCTGCCCTCTTTTATTAGCTTAAAGCCCCCCATATTTAATATTTGGTTTTTTATCTTGTCCCTGCCGGTTATCTTGTAATAAGTGTTAAGCAGTATAAACTCATTTCCATCTTTGGTATGGAGTTTGGGAGGAGGTCCGGCATGCTCTCTGTTGATAAAATAGTGATAGTCTAATAGCAGCCTGAAAATAGATACGGGATGCTGGTTTAAAAACCTGGAAAGATTTTTATCACTAGCTCTCCTCAACATCCTGGATTCCGCATTATATAGCAGTAAAATAGCATCCCTGATATATTCCTTATCGTTTGGTGAAAATATAGTAGGAGAAACCCCTTCTATAATATAAATATCACCAAAAGGTATAAGAAAGCCCCCTAATATATCATGCTTTACAACATCCTGGCTTAATTTTTTATCTTTGGTTTTATATATTTTACCAGTGAAAATATCTTCAAAAGTTGTCATATAATTTTGGCTTTCAATTCCCTTAACCTGGAAAAAGCCAGCCACGCACTGTTTTATTGACTCTAAAAATTTTAATTCGGAAAAATTAAATGCATCCCTGCATTCATCCAGGCAATATTGCCATAAAAAGATATTCTTTCTATTAACCGGGTAAGCAAATATTTTACAGGCAGTTTCAATAATTTTAAAAAATAAGGCATGTTCCTCATCAAATATAAAGTTTATTTCCTTATCTTCAAATATTGGTGAATTCAGTAAAAAATCTATAATATCAAGGTCTCTAATATCCAGCTTTTGTTCCCCGATATTGTATATTTTGTCTTTAGCCTGCCATCTCACCTTGATAGATTTCAAATATTTTACATTATCAGCTTCAACTGCTTGAATCTTTAAAAAGCAGCATTTCTTATATTTTTTTCCGCTACCACAGGGGCAGGGGTCATTTCTTCCAGGATGGTTATCCATTGTCATTAGCCACAACCAAGCTCCAGATTATTAAACGAAGTAACTAAATTAAACCATATTTAAAATAATTGTAAAAGGCTCACACAAAATAAAAAAAATGTTTTACCATAAAACATAATTTAATTGGAATTTAAAATAAGCCACCTTTACAGGTGGAGCTTTATAAATTTTGTACTATATTATTTTTACTTTTTTTAAGAAAACTTTTTAACTCATAACTCAGGTAAATTTTCCTTTGTTTTTAACAGTTAAAAAAATAATATATCAAATAAATTTTATCTTTATCTTATGATTGGAATTTCATTGACTAAAAAAATTTTATATAATATGTACATAAAAATGTACAAGATTCTGTACGTGGGGAGAAATAAATATGACTACACTTAATGCTACTTCAGCAAGAAAAAATTTTTTTAAATTAATGGAAGACGCGGTGACAACCCATGAACCTATATATTACCGACAAGAAAGGCAATGTGGTTGTTTTATCGGAAGAAGATTTTCGCTCGATTCAGGAAACACTTTATCTAACCTCAATTCCTGGAATGCGGGAAAAAATTATGAATGGATTAAAGGTACCGCTGAATGAATTAGTTGAGGATACCGGTGAGTAATCGGTACAAAATATTGTATGCCAAGCAAGGATTAAAAGATAAAAAAAATGCCTTTAAAGTAGGTTATGGTAAAAAAATAGAGAATATTTTAACAATGTTAAAAAAAATCCTTTTGCAAATTATCCCCCTTATGAAAAATTAATAGGAGACTTATCAGGTGCTTATTCAAGAAGGATTAATGCTCAACACAGAATCGTTTATCGAGTTTATAATGAAGAAAGAATAGTAAAAATAATCAGCATGTGGTTACATTATGAATAATCTGCAATGCTTCCATCGTTTTCTATATGTCTTATTTACATTTACATAGAATGACTAAATATCAATAGGCAAAAAAAACACCCTCCCAAAAATAGCCAAGCCGCAAAAAATAAAGGAATTAGTGTTAGAAAAAATTTAAAAGTGAACCATTCCTTCCCTCTGATTTCTTTAAAATTTACTATAACAAAACAATACTAAATATTTTAATTGCTGGAAATTTGGTAAATTCAAATTCTCTTTTCTACCCTGGTAATTCCCGGCCATCCTCAAAAAGTATTGACAGATAATCTTGCGCCCCGTTCAAAATCCGGTAAACTGAAACCGATTCTTCTTCAATTTTATAAAATATAAGATAAATACCACAAACAAGGAATCGGTAACTTGTTTTTATGTTTACCTTTGAGTTAAGTGGGGTGCCTATTCCGGGAAAATCAGCCAACTTCTTTACTTTTGTATAAATAGTATTAACCATTTCCACAGCAGCATTCTAGTCATCTTCAGCAATATAAGTTTTTATCTTTTGTAAATCTTTTATTGCGGTAGGAGCAATCCTGATATTACGTTTCATACTTAAATATCTATTGCTTTCTTTAAATCACTAAGGGATTTCCATTCTTTGCCTGTCTTAACTTCATCTTCTGCTTCGGTAAGCTTCGAAATTAGTTTTATTATAGCCTGTTGCTTTTCGTACTCCTGTATATCTAAAAGTACATAGCGGCCCCTACCATTTTTAGTTAAAAATATGGGATTTCCCGCCTGGCAGGAACGGAGAACTTTATTGTAATTTCTCAAATCTGAAACTGGTTTTATATCCGCCATTTTTTTTCACCTCCAAAATCTGCTTTTAGTGTAGATTAATTATTCGTAAAAAACAACCCTAAATATTACAGCATTTTAATAGTTTATGCCGTATTTAAAAAACAACCTATCGTTAATATTTCTGTAAAAAATAATAGGTACAAAGAAGGCTTGTTTTAATATAACAGGCTTATTAACTTATGGTCTCATGCTAAACTACTTAGAAACTTTAATAAAAATAGGATTTTCAGATAATTCTATATCTGAAGTTTCAATTTCTTGCTGGTTTCCTGTAATACCTATAACCATAACCTTGGCTTAAAAACCCTCGTAATTGCCAGCTAATTATTATCAAAAATTTATTATGCTTATTATGAAAAAGAAGAAATAATTTGTAAAAATAGCATCTATCTATTAGAGGTATTAGTTTGATAATATAGCTATTAAGTAGCAATATTGTTAGTACTGTCTAGTATTTTAATCAAATAAAATTAGATGAATTCTTTTCCCGACATGCTGTATTTACAACAGAGGAATTTGACCATTATCTTTCTGGTCGGGGATCCTATAACAAAAGTATCCGCAAGTCCCTTCTAGAATACTACTGTGAAAAAGGCAGGATAATAAATATACGCCGGGGCTTTATGCAACCGTTCCTTATGGAACAGATCCGTTATCAAACCCTGTGGACCCTTATCTTGTAGCAGCAAAAATGGCTAAAGATGCAGTTCTTGCATATCATACAGCATTGGAATTCCACGGTAAAGCCTATACGCTCTATAATAGGATTATATATGTATCTAATAGAAAACCGCTTCCCTTTAAATTTCAGACACATGAAATAAAGGAAGTATTGGCACCAAAACCCCTCCGGGTAAAAGATCAAAAAATGTTCGGGGTTATCTGCCTCAAACGTTCGGGAGTAGTACTTAAAGTAACAAATCTTGAAAGGACCTTTGTTGATGTGCTCGACAGGACAGGTCTTGCTGGAAGCTGGGAAGAGATATGGGGATCACTGGAATCAATTGAATTATTTAACCTTGACCAAGTCCTGTATTATATACTTTTGCTGGAGAATTGTACTACTGATATAAAAGCCGGATTTTTAAGAGAAGGATTACCATATAGAGATTCCCCAGAAAAGCACGTAGGCGGAAAATAGTGGTTGGGATACCAAGGTATTAATGGGCAATTTACACGAACTTGCTGTTAAGCTTGCTGCCCTTTTGTCAAGGGGGCAGGCTAGGGACCTGTTTGACCTGCACCAAATCCTTAACATTATGATTAATAATCTTAAAAGCGACCTGCTCAGAATAGCATTCGTTGTTTATGGGAGGATGAGTAGAAAAGACTGGAGAACAGTTTCAATAGAAGACATAGATTTTGATTCAACTGAACTAGCCAGGAAACTAATACCCACTCTTAATATAAGGAGGAGACAAAAACAGATATCACCAGAGAAATTTGGGAAGGAACTTCTAAATGGCTGCAAGAAGTTATTATCCCTGGTGCTTCTATCGCAAGATACAGAAATAGAGTTTTTGGACCACCTTTTAGATAAAGGGGAAATTTCTCCTTCGATACTTACACCAGATAGGGCGCTTATAAATAATATTCAAAATCAGCCGCTTCTTGAATGGAAAGCATTAAACGTAAAAAAATATAAGGGACATTGATTCTGGCCCCGGGGAACCAATTCCAAGTTTTCAGCTCTTTCTCAAATGTGGGCTACAGTCCATCTTAAAAAACACAGCATCTAAAAAGATTAATAACAATCTTGCTTAGGGCAGAACCCAAGAATATCAAACATCTTGCCCTTCCAGGTACAGCATACCCTGCCTTGATAGTAAAAAAATAACAGATATTCTGGAGAAATCCAGAGAGGCCCTAAAGGCAATAAAATTTAAAAAAATAGGAAATTATTCTTATTATAATTTTACAGTTAAAGAACTACAAAGCGTAGGGGGTATCGGTAGAAATTTGCAGAATAAACTTTGTGATTAACCCTGAAAATACCGATTATAAGGATCTAATTTTTACTTTATTCAAAAATCAAAACCATGATATTAAAGAGTGCAAAAAATAGCAATAGCAGTGATAATGATATCAAAATGGCATTAAAACCAATAACCCTGAGAATAATTAACTCAATTTAACCCCATTTAAACAAAAGAGTTAACAAATTTATAGGCCATTTCCTATGATAAGGCCAGAAATTACCTAATAAAAGTAATGGCAATCTATTATTTTATCGATTTATTTACAATTAATGTTCAAGGTATTTTTATATATTACCTGAAAATATCCCTTATATTTATAGTTAAGCCCTCAAAATTAAAGGAGCTTGCTATCTCATTTTTTTTATGAGTCTCATTTTTAGCAATATCATTATTTTTAAAATAGTAAATTGTTATTTCCTTATTAAATAAATTTATTATCCAGTATTCTCCCACACCTGTTGACATATATAAATCCAGTTTTTTTATAAAATCCTTACTGTAGGTAGAATCAGAAATAATTTCTGTTACCAGCTCAAGTACTCCCATATAATAATTTTTTCCATTTAGATTTTCTTCAAGATCACAAATTACTATAAGGTCGGGCTCTACTACATTTATATTATCAGGGCTTCTCTTTAAAGTTATATTACAAGGGGGAAGCATGGGAACACATTTCTTATCTTTAAACCAGCCATAAAACAGAATATGAAGCTCCCCTAAAATTCTCTGATGCCTTATAGTAGGAGATGAAAGCAGGTAAATCTTACCATCAATATATTCATATCTTTCTTTGCTTTTTCCTGAAACATCGAGAAATTCCTCATACGATATTTTTTTTGGGAAATAATTATATGCTTCACTTTTTTTCTCTTACTTTTAAGTCTTCTGTGTCTTGTTTTATTTTATTAATATCAGGTTTTATTTTTATATTCGGTTTTACTTTAGATTCAAAATCTTCCTCAAATGAAACCAGCTTGGCTATTTTTCTCCCGTTACTTGTAATTATTATTTCCCCTTTTGAACAATCCCTTAAATATTTTCCAAGCTTATTTTTAAGTTCTGTAGAAGCAACAATCATTTCTCCCCCGAAAAATAAATTAGGCAATATAGCTAAATTAGCTAATGTTATTACACATCTTAAACCCGGGAAATAAAACCGCATAAAGTTTTTTAAATTATCATAAATGCCAGCAAAAAAGATTATAAATGCTTAAATGGTAGTAGCCATGAGAAGAAAGGAGGATATAAATCTGTGGTTTGAACAGTGCATTTTTAACATAAATACCGTTACAGCTAAAGGCATGG
>CAYREF010000040.1:0-17544 GCA_964423265.1 uncultured Actinomycetota bacterium | reverse complement strand
CTCAGCTTGGAAGGCTGATGCTCTAGCCAACTGAGCTATTCCCGCTTAAAAATGGTCGGGATGAGAGGATTTGAACCTCCGACCCCCTGCTCCCAAAGCAGGTGCGCTAAGCCAAACTGCGCCACATCCCGGCAATTAAATTAGCAGACTGTATAATAACATATATCTAGAAATTTTCAATAAAACTGTAAAAAGCCTGCAAGGCCCTGCCTCTGTGGCTTATGTTGTTTTTCTCTTCCTGGCTTAGCTGGGCCATAGTCCTTTTAAACCCCTCAGGCAGAAACAGAGGATCATATCCAAAACCTCCACTGCCCTTTCCGGTATTTCCAATACGGCCCTCACAAATCCCTTTTGTGTTAAATATCAAACCGTCTTCTGGATCCCACAAAACCAAACTGCAAACAAATCTTGCAGTACGCTCCTTACTGGTTTTGGCATTTTGCATGTCCTCTAGCAGCTTATCCCTGTTATCTTTATCAGTTGCAGCCTCTCCTGCATACCTTGAAGAATATATTCCAGGCTTGCCGTCCAAATAATCCACCGCTAAGCCTGAATCATCTGCCAATGCCAGTTTATTGGTAAATTCTGCAACTGTTTTTGCCTTTATCTTTGCATTTTCAAAAAAAGAACTGCCCGTTTCCTCAACATCAGGAAAATCTTTAAAATCCTTAAAGGTAAGCCACTTAATATCCTTGCCCGGTTTTTTAGAATAAGCTTTTACTTCAGCAATTTTCCCAGGATTTTTAGAAGAAATAACTATTTCAAGCATTTAGTTATAGCCCTTTGCCCAATATTTCTTTTTGCAATCCGATTATATCCATTATGGCGACCATAGCTTTCTCCAGCATCAGGTCAAACTCCTTCTTCTCAAAAGGCTGCCCTTCTGCCGTAGACTGGACTTCTATTAGCCTTTCTTTTGAATCCATTACCACATTCATGTCAACATCAGCACTGGAATCCTCGCTAAAATTCAGGTCCACTAAAATTTCCCTGCCGATCATTCCCACACTTATTGCTGCAATAAAACTATTTATGGGAAGCTCATCCAGCACCTTCCTGTCGACCAGGGAATGCAGGCAGTCAAAAAGGGCAATAAAGCTGCCGGTAATAGATGCAGTCCTGGTTCCCCCATCAGCCTCAATTACATCACAGTCAACCCAAATAGTCCTCTCACCTAGCTTTTTCAGGTCAACGGCAGCTCTAAGAGACCTTCCAATAAGTCTCTGTATTTCATATGTCCTTCCGCTTATTTTACCTCTAGCCTGTGGCCTTATAATCCTCTGGGGGGCTGAAGCCGGAATCATGTCATATTCAGCAGTTACCCATCCCTTATTTCTCCCCCTGAGAAAAGAGGGCACTTTTACTTCCATGGTAGCCGTACATACTATCCGGGTATTACCCATCTCAATAAATACAGATCCATCTGAGTGGGAGATATAGTTCCGTCTTATTTTAATTTCCCTAAACTGGTCATTTTTTCTTCCGTCTTCCCTTTGGACCATTAATATCAACCTTTCATGTTAAATTTCTAAGTTCATGCTCACAACATCTTTTATGTCCTCGCCCAAAAACATTTTACCCACCTCGAAAAAGTGGCTTCCATACCCAGTCTCATAAAAAACCCTTTTGGGTTTGTCAGCATTTGAAGCTATAATGCGGCCTTTTTCCAATGCCATTTTAACATCCCTTGCAGTTTCTACAGCGGAACTAATTACTTTAATTCCTTCTCCGCTACACTCCTGTATCCGTCCCTCTATTAAGGGAAAATGGGTGCATCCCATTATAAGGACATCAATATCCCTTTCCACCAGCGGCTCCAGATAACCTCTTATAACTTTATCTAATTCCTTTCCCTCAAGTATACCCTTCTCTACATATTCTACAAGCCTGGGGGCAGCCATGGAGTACACATTTATGCTTTCATCTATATTTTCTATCTCCCTGTCATAAGCCCCGCTTTCAACAGTGCCCTTGGTGGCAATTACCCCCACCCTTTTGTTTTTGGTATTAGAAACTGCAGTCCTTGCCCCTGGCTTGATTACTCCAATGATGGGTATGTCAAATTTTTTCTGCAGGTCTTCTAGAGCAGCTGCAGTGGAAGTATTGCAGGCAATTACTATAAGTTTTACATTTTTTTTATACAGGAATTGAGTAATTTTGAATACAAACTTTCTTACTTCGTCCAAATCCCGTGGTCCATAAGGAACCCTAGCTGTGTCTCCAAAATAGATTATGTTTTCATTAGGAACAACCTTTATTATTTCCCTAAGTACTGTCAGACCGCCTACCCCGGAATCAAAAACACCTATTGGCCTGTTATCCACAAGTTGCTCCTCCTGAAAACCTATAATAATTTAAGTAATTATATAATTTATTTGGGAAAAATAAAAAAATTATTTAAGCTGACCTTATCTTTTCCTGCACAAATAATATATCCATGCAGAATTCTTCAGCCCTGTTTTATGGCTTGTTTGTCTTCCGCTCTGGGAAAAAGGCATGATGCAGGTAAAGCCAATCCTTTCCAGCTGCCTTACTTGTTCCCTGTGGGTTGTATAATAAATGCTGGCCCTGCCATCCAGCGAGTTATCATAAAGGTAGCCTCTCTCATTTTCCCTTAATTTCTTAATTAAATTATGCATGGAAAAGCTTTTGTTTAAAAGGTTTAACTTTAAATTACTGTAGCCGGCCTTTATATATGTGCCTAAAAAACCCACTGGGTTCTTGCCGCTATATTTCAATCTGGAAATTTTATTGTTTAACCTAAACAGCTCCGGCAGACCTTTCCAATCCAAATTATGGGTGGAAAATGCAAAATATCCCCCGGGCTTTAACACCCTTTTTATCTCCTTTAAGGCAATTATTCTTTGTTCGTGGTTAAAACTGTCTATCCCGTTATAGCTAAACAGGACAAAATCAAACCTGTCATATTGTATCCTGTTCATATACCTGACATCACATTCGATAAACTCATAGAGGCCTGGATATTTTGCCCGGCAGATCTTTAGCATCTCTGGGGCATAGTCCGCCCCTATATATTCACTGGCCAGGGGAGCAAAATACTTGGTGGTCCTGCCTCCTCCTACACCCATGTCCAGCATGGACATGCCAGCAAGTTCAGGCCTTAGCTTCTGCAGTATGGCTTTTTCAGGCTCCTCCAGATAATCCCTGGCCCCGTAATCACTAGATATAGTTTTTGTATTGTATATTATTTTATGGTCTAACATAATTCTTTTAAGCTATGAAAAAATTTTTGCTATTATAATAAAAAAAAAATTGCTTGTAAACACATAATTTCTAAAACAGGCCAGTCCCATATCTTAATTAACCTGCCTTAAGCTTTACGATAGCTTATAGCATTTCTGGGGCATTCAACCTGGCAATTGCTGCATTGGTGGCAATACCTTGGACTTATTTCAGCTACCTTCGCTTCTATGTTTACAGCTTTTGCCTCACAAACATCTGCACATATCCCGCATCCGCTACAACTATCTTTATTTACCCTAAAAGAAAGCCTTGCCGCCCTGCCAGTCAGGCTTTGCAGTATTCCATAAGGGCATATATGGTTATGGAAAACTTCCGGCTTAAACATTAAAGAGAGAACAAAACCCAGACCCAGGATAATCAAAAGGCCAGGTATATTTATCCTGAATATCCTGCCTGCCACCATAACTGCAGCCAGCAATCCCAGCATTACCCAGGGAACCACTCCAGGCTTAAGCCACCGGGGAGCTTTAAATCTTTTTAATTTTAACCTGGAATATAACCAGTTAACCGGCCTCATTACTGCATTTATGGGGCAAATCCAGCCGCAATAGATCCTTCCAAAAAATACAGCCAGAATTATGCTCAACCCGAATATAGCTAACCAGAAAATGGGCCTGCCACTTAGAACCAGAAATATGAAAAGAGCCAAGAAAACTATTTGCGTTGCCGCCCTTAAAATTCTTTTTATCATTTGTTCCTTTCTTTTTTTACAATCGGCAAAATTTTAGTATACTATTATTTAAATAACAGTAACATATGTTACAGTGAAAAATATTAGCCTATTAAAAAATTGTAGCCTTTTTAAAAATATAAATGAGACCGATCTCTCCCATATAAGGTATGAAGTTAAGAATTTCAGCCCAGGTGAGACTATCCTCTCAGAATACGATAAGCCAAACTGCCTGGGCATAATCCTTAAAGGGGAAGCGGAAATACAAAAAGTGCTTCTTTCGGGAAAAACTATATTATTAAAGGAACTGGACAGGTTTAAGACATTCGGGGAAGCTACACTGTTTTCAAATAGCAAAAGCTTCCCGGTAAAAGTATTATCTAAAAAAAGGACCCGGGTTATTTTTTTAAAAAAACAGGAACTGGTTAAACTGTTTTCCCTAAACAAAGAAGTAATGGTAAATTTTCTAGAAATTATCTCCAACCGCACCATAATGCTTAAATCCAGGCTGGAATTAATTTCAGAAAGCTCTATAAGGAAAAGGATATCTTCTTATCTTTTAAATAATGCAGACATAAAAGGTGATACATTTCATCTACCTTTCTCCAAAGCTAAGTGGGCAAATATCTTAAGCATTCCCAGGCCTTCCCTTTCCCGGGAATTAAAAAGGATGCAGAAAGACAGCCTCCTAAGCTACAACCGGAGAAAAATAACAATAAAGGATATAGCTAAGCTAGAGTCATTGCTATTTGAATAACAGGAAATTTTCATTTTATAAAAATAAAGAAATCTAGTAAAATTGCTCTAACTAAAACAAAATTAAAGGGCAGAAAATAAGGAAGAGTAAAATATACATCACCATAATATCCTTTCTAGCAATAATATTAGCAATCAGTCTCTTTTCCTGCAGCAAAGCAAGAGACAATAAAGAAGATGATAAAATTTCTTTACATAATATAGAAGAAAAGGATCTAGAAGAAGAAAAAGGAAATCCAGACCCAGAAGAAATCCAAGAGAAAACTATCCAGGAAAAAAGCCCGGGAGTCCTCTACTTAGCTATAATGATACATCTGGAAGGTTATGATAAAGCTCCGGAAAACGAGGAGCTATTTAATATCTGGGTAAACCGGATAATGGAAGTTGCAGACCTATTAGAAAAATATAATGCAAAGGGCACTTTTGAAGCTAAGCCTAATTTTGTTAAAGCATGCAAAAATTTTGATGACAATGTGCTATTAAAATTATATGAAAGGGGACATGGGATTGGAGTCCATGCCGATGTAGGAGCAAAAGCTTTAAAAGAAGGAAAGACTGTTGAAGATATAACTGACGAAATTAAAATTATGAAAAAAAATACAGAGGCACTACTTGGCCACCAGGTAAGACATGTTTCTGGGATTTGCTCAGGCCTTGATTGGGTAAAGGCTGCAATTGATGCAGGATATAAATTCACTACCGGGGGAGTTACCATGTGTGGTTTTTCACTTCTAGAGGAAAATCTTCCAAAAGGCTATACAAAGAAAAAAATATTATCTGAATTTCATGGAGTATTTCCCCCAAATTTAGAGGATAGGATTCATCCTTGGAGAACCTCTGATGGTAAAAACTGGCTTGAGCATGATCCCGGGGGACAGTTAGTGATATTGTCCTCAGATGGAGTAATAAAAGCACTCTATGAACTGCATAATGGTGACCCGGATGCCAAAGAAGATGCATTTAACCAAAATGATATTGACACTTATATTAGCTTGCTGGAAGAATCACTAAATTATTCAGAAGCTGATAAAGTAAATCTGCTGTATGTGGGCTTAAGCATAGGTGGAGAAATAGAAAAGGAAGTTTTTGAAAAATGGTTAGAAGAAATACAGCCATATATTAATTCTGGTAAAGCTAAGTGGAAAACCCTCCCTGAAATTTATGATGCGTATATTGCTATGGAAAAATAAATAGAAGAATTTAAATTATTAATAGGACCTATTATTCTCTCCGCCTTAAAATTATAGAGTTCCAGTTACTATTAATAAGTTATATAATGCCTGTAAATTGTCAATTATAAAAGGGCTCAATGAAAGGAAGAGAATTTATTATGCCCTTTTTAGCTGCTAATTATCATGCTTTTTATTCCCGCCTGTGCTCAACCAGAAACTGAAGTAGCAGAAGAGCCTGCTGTTGTAGAAGAAGCAGTAGTTGAAGAGCCGGAAGTTCCTGAAGAACCTGAGCCTCCTGAAGAGCCGCCAGCTGTTGAGGAAGGGGAGGTTGTTGAGGAAGAAGCTGTCTCCGAAGAAGAGCCTGAACTTTTATGGGTCTTTGATTAATATGAAGACCTTGATTTTGATCTCAATTGTGTAGCAACCCCACCAGACAATGAGATATTGATAGCAGGAGCTTATCTGACAACTTATACGCACCTTCTTTATGACGGGTCAATTATAGATGTTGATGCTTCACACAACCATTCCGTAGATGATATTGATTTCTCTCCAGATGGATCTGTGCTGGGCATAGGGGTAGCCTTAGGTGGAGTATCTCTAATTGATATGGAAAATGGAGAAGAAATTATCAATCTGCATGGCGGTTATGATAATAGACTATCATTTTCTCCCGATGGGACACATGTTGCCACTGGCAATCGTGGCGGTGTGGTCTGGGTCTGGGATGTTAAAACCGGTGAACAAATAATGGAGCTGGAAGCAACAGAAAAAGGCCATGTGCGTTCCATTGAATGTCATCCTTCCGGAAAATCTTTTAGCAGCTCTTATTTGGACTGATCCTGGTACCGTTTATATATGGGACCTGGAAACTGGACAAATAGTGCAGGAAATAGAACTTGATATCCTAGCAGGAAGCACTAAAACCCCATTTAAGTTTTCCCCTGACGGAAATAAAATGGCAGGATATATTAGTGAAGACTGGGGCCATAAAATAAGGTTATGGGATATGGATGGGAATACCATTTTAGATATCCCATTTGAGGAGAGGATCAATGAAATAGACTTTTCCCCCGATGGGAGCCTGCTTGCAGTTGGCTCTCTGTATCAGGAAACAACTATATGGGAAGTAGAAACAGGAAAGCTCCGATATACCCTAGACCAAACAATGGAAGAAAATACAAATGGCACTAAAGCCCTATCTTTCACTCCTGATAGTGGCCATCTGGCGGTAGTCCGCAATAAAGGGCCGTTGTTAGAGATGTGGCGACTTCCCGGAGCAGAGCCGTTTGAAGAGCCAGAATTTGATGTAAACAAGCTCCCGCCTCTTCCCAGCGATGTGCTCTTTGATACTGGAAGTTCAGATCTTTAACCTGGCGCAGATGAAGTATTGGATGAGTTCGCATCTGATTTAGCAGCTGTGGTTGGCCAGGCTGTAATAACCTTTATAGGACATACGGACAGTAGAGGTGATGCCGCTTCAAACCTGCAGCTATCACTGGATAGAGCTACAGCAGTAAAGGAATGGTTTGAGGAATGGGCCAAAGAGAATGGAGCAGATAGCTGGGAGCTTATGGTTGGCGGTAGAGGTGATACCGAGCTAAAAGTTGATGATGTTGATGCTGAAGGGAACTTCCGTGAAGAAGCTGGTAAATTAAACCGAGGAGTTAAGATAGAAATAGAGCAAACAAGTTAAAATATTTTTTGGCAATTACCTTACTTGGGGGTCATGTGGCTGTTTTGTTGTAATAGATTGAGGCCAAACGATCATATGATCCCCTTTAAATGTCCACTTTTTAAATTATCACTCTACTCCTTGACAAAACCCTGACAATTGGAGTAGCTCATCAAAGAAACCATATTCTGCGATGTGTGGAATTCTTGGGGTTGATTTCTTATTATATATCTAATCACTCAAACATTGATACAATTTAGCGGTATTCGATTAACGCTAAAAAGTGTTAATTCTGATAAAAAGTATGCACACCCTTAACATTACGGAGTTTAAGTAACTCTTCACAAAAGGAACTGGTGGTTGAACCAAGCCTATTATGATTACTATTAGTCATTTGTGTTTATCTCCCTCTCCAGAAATAGCAGAAAGATTTCTATCAATTTGGGATCAAACTGAAAACCAGCACACCTTTTCAACTCAGCAATAACTTCACTCTTAGACATGGCTTTTTTATATGCTCTCCCCTTACTCATTACTTCATAAGCATCGGCAATAGCTGTGATCCTTGCCAGCAAAGGTATCTCTTTTCCTTTTAACCCTTGCGGGTATCCTGAACCATCCCAGCGTTCGTGATGGCTGAGGACCTCTTCCGCCACTTGGGCAAACTCTTCGGTGGCACGTACAATCCTATACCCTGTTTCAGGATGCTTCTTAATAATTTCCCATTCTTCTGCTGTCAAAGGACCTTTCTTGGTCAATATCTCCTCCGAAATGTCTATTTCCCCTATATCGTGCAGTGAAATCAGTATTTTCAACCTGCTTAACTCTGATTTAGAAAGCCCTGCTTTCTCACCAATTATTTGAGCCACCTTTTGCATGCCTGAGTAATGAGCTTCTGTCTCAAAACTTTTTGCTTCTAAATTTTTGAGCAGTGTATTTAGCACAGTACTTTTTACCCGCTGACTTTCTGCAAGCTTATGTTTATACATATTCCCTTCAGCCTCTTTTAGTATTTCTGCCAGGTCCTTGTTTGTGCTGTTTTTGATTGCAGTTCCCCAGGCCAGGGAAAGGGGTATGTCTTTGACATAAGTTTCTTTGCATTTCTCATCTATTCTTTGGCATATGGCTTTGGCATCTTCTTTTGTGGTTTGTGGCATGAAGATAACAAATTCATCTCCTCCCCAGCGGGCAATAATATCTTCAGCGCGACAGGAGTCTTTTAAGATTTCGGCTGTTTGCTTTAACACTTCGTCTCCTACTTCATGTCCGAAAGTATCATTAACCATTTTGAAGCCGTTTAGATCAGTCATGATGATACCAATAGGCATCTGCCTTTCAGTATCCATCCTCTCCATTTCTTTTTCCAAAAAGACCCGGTTATAAAGGCCTGTGAGACCATCGTGAAAACTCTGATATCGCACCTTTTCTTCTGCCAGATTTTTTATATAGGCCTTTGATATTAATTCTGCCACAACTGTTAAAAGCATTACATGATTTTCTGTCCATATTTTTTTCCCCTCTACCGCGTCAAGGCCAAGGAAGCCAAATACAATTCCATTTTCCATCAACGGTATGGATAAAAGAGAGCGTATGCCCTGGGAAATTAATTCTTTCTTTGTTGCTTCTGCCTCAGGTGGAAGGCTATCCACATCCGGGATATTTATATGTTTTCTCTTTCTGGTCTGCTCTACCCACCAAGGGAACCTATTTACCGGTATGCCTTGTATTCTATCCATTTGTGCTTCAACTCCTTCTGCACACCATTCATAAGTGTTGCTCATTTGCTTTCCATCATCAGAAAACTGAAACACATAACTGCGGTCAACCTGAAAGAACTCGCCGATCTGCTCCAGGGCATAGTTAATACTTTGCTCTAATTGTTCTGAAGGCTTACTTGCAAAACCTTCGGATATATCGGCAACCATCTTTTCAAATTGAAACTGGTATTTTAAGGATTCTTCTGCATTTTTACGCTCTGTTACATCAGAAAAAACCATGATCACACCCAACATTTTATCTTCATAATCTCGAATGGGAGCTGCACTGTCGGCAATATGGCGTTTTGTTCCATCACGGGCAACAAGAATGGTATCGTTTTCCAGGTCTTGTGTTCTACCTGTATCAATCGCAAGGAACACAGGGTTAGGCACCGGCTCTCCGGTCTTTGCATTTACAATATGAAACACTTCATGCAAGGCTTTGCCTATTGCCTCTTCCGCTGCCCAACCAGTAAGCTTTTCTGCCTGGGGATTGAGGCGAGTAATCTTTCCGCTGGTATCGGTAGCAATAACACCATCACCGATAGAGTGCAAAGTTATAGATAGTTGATTTTTGCTTTTTTGTAGTTCTTCTTCAATCTGAATTTGTTCTGTAACACGGCTTAAATGCTCTGATACTGTTTTCAGCATTATTTTTTCCTCTTTTATGAAAGGATCCCGCTCATGAAGATACGGTTTATGGTAGCATACTTCTATGGTTCCGGTATGTTCGCCGTATAATTCTAAGTGAGCAGATATTTTCCAGGGAGTTGGTTTATAATACTGTGTTTTGAATTCACGTCCTTTAAAGGTTATACAAGCACTCACATCTTCAGGATACTGAAAAGAGGGGGGCAATAGCTTAACAGTTTCCTCCAGTATCTTTTCCAGGTCGTTTTTTTCTTTTTGAAGCAGACGCGAAAAACTATGGAGGCAGTTTAGTTCCTTGGCTCGCTCTTCTTTTTCTTTGCGTTCCGTGATGTCCTGACAAAAAGCGATAACTCTGTTATTACCGGCACTTGCTGCAACTAAATTAATCCAGAATGAGTCCCCGTTTTTTTTACGTACCATAATTTCATCTTCTGCATAACCCTCTATCAATAGTCTTTCAAACGATTTCATCCCTTTTTCCAAGAATTCCGGGGCAAGAAAGTCCGGGATGGCTAAATTTAGAAGCTCTGCTTCTGTATACCCGCTCATCTGACATGCTGCCCGGTTTACTTCGATGTAGTGCCCTTCCTTATCTGCTACAAAAATACCAAGAGGAGATTTTTCCATGTAAACCCTGAACTTAGCTTCGCTTTGCTGCAAAACATTCACTTTTTGCTGCAGCTTATTCTCTGCCCGCAGGCGTTTTATCGTACCTGCTATCTGGTTGATATAGAACTCTATCAGCTCTTTATTTTCTAAAGCCTTACCCCTGGGCATGATCAGGGTAATAATGCCCAGAAATTCTCCTTGATAATCAAATTCCATAGTATGCAGGCCACCTGGAAGCAGATATTTTTCTATTATTTTAAGAGCAGGGGCCAAGCGAGGCAAGAAATCATAATATCCAATTTCCTTGAAAGATGAAAAATAGATCAGCTTGTTTTTCTCGCTTATTTTTATTTTTTCATATTTAGTTTCCCATTCAGTGCCTTCCAGATTGTAACCAAAAGCATTCATGAGCCGGGATAATATTTGCGGAGCACCGGAAACTGCTTTGACAGTTGTCCTGCTTTTATCCTCTTCTGATATAAGATTTAACCAGACTAAAGCAGCCCCGGACAGTTCTTTGATTGAGTCTGTAAAAAAACGATATTCTATGTTGTCTGAGGAAAACTGCTGACATGCGTTGACATACTCCAGCACCTTTTTTGTTTTTTCATTTTGGCTCTTTGACATACAACTATTATAAAATATAAATTCAAAAATATAAATTGTGAAATCGATTACCAGACAGGTTTATGGCAACTAAAAAAAGACTCTAGAATTACAATCTTTCAAAATTAAAATCCCAGAGCCAACAAACTCTTTATCCATAATCCCTGCCTTAGTCCGTGACAATTACAGTATAGGAATCATGGGATTTGATATGGGTTTCCGATGGATTGCATATAAACTTATGGTGGAGGCGGCGGGAATCGAACCCTGCTTTTAGGACCTGGGTATAGCTATTATTGGCCCTTATTGGCCGTTGTTTTGTATGCCCTTCCTGATACCCGATAAGATGAAGCCCGGAATCTATAGATCGGCACGATATATTCGCTATTAGGTTGTGTTCTGTTCTTGACATTCGTTTTGGCATTGAAAGAAGAAAACCTGCAAATTCAGCCCGGACCCAAGAGGAGCACAAAGACTTAAAAGGATTGTGGCCAAAAACGATGGCATGTACTAAAGGTGGTTTAGGGAATTTGCCGCACAAACCAACAGGACACTTGCAAACATTGAATATCAGTGGTTTTTTATAAAAAAGAAAAAAGGACAATGACAAAAACCGCATAGACACCCACGACAAAGGATTGGCTGGTCAAGATAGGGAGGGTAAGGCTAGGACGATGATGAACACCCGCAATGTGAGTCCACCTTACCCCATTAAACCTATTAATTACAAACTAAGCAATAAAATAGGTTATTGGGTTACCGTGGTTACCAGAGGGGTATGGGTATTGTAGCAAGGTAACCCGCGAAATAAAGTAAGGGACTAAAAACTTAAGGGCGGTCTTATTTACGAGGAGGCGGCCCTAAAATAAGATTTCAGACTAAACAACCAAAGATGGAGATCGCAAGATGGCAAGGGGAAGCATTAACAAATATAATGGTAAAAACGGCACAAGCTGGCATATAAGAATCTGCACAGGATATGACAGCAGGGACGATGCTTCATCCAATATGCAGCTGTCAATCGACAAGGCTACAGCAATTAAAGACTGGTTCGAAAACTGGGCGTAGGAAAACAATGTAGATGGCTGGGACCTTTTAATTGATGGAAAGGGTGATACAGAGCTCAAAGTTTCTGATGTCGACTCCAAAGGGACTTTTCTGGAAGGAGTGGTAGCCTAAACCGTAGGGTTGAAATTGTAATTGAATAACTGCAAGGACAATATTTATAGGCTACTGTAGGTTAAAAATTATATTAAAAACCTTTAATTTTAATAAGCTGTATCAAGACTACCAAGCATATTCATGTTTATAAGCAACAGAGAATAAAGCTATCATTAATCCGGGAATGAGCAGTTTTAAGCTTATATTCTCAAGGCTTAATTGCAATCCTTGTCAAATCTTTGACATTTTGGGATATACATCCCCCCGGTTTTTGGTGAAGGCTCTATCATACCTATTAAATGATTTACAAATAATTACATTTACATTTTTAAAAAAAATTAGGGGAATAAGAAAGAGATAAAATATCCTATTTGATATAATGTTAAATATTCTGAACACAAATTTCTTTTACTTTTTCGACAAGCTTATCTTATTTGAATACAAAAACCTACTGGTTTAGTCTATTATATGCTTATATCCAGAAATAATGACATATATAAATTATTTTTTGATCTCCATATATATAATTAACGATATATACGCTAATGGAACCAGGAATAATCCAGCCCAAAAACCGATAGTACCAGTGGCTTCATAACCTATCATACCATTAAATTCAAAACAGTTATGGCATCCACCATCATCACAGCAAATAGGAATAAAGGTTGTCGCTATAAGGCCGGCCATTAGCCCAGTAACTGCCCCTATTGGTATAGATAAGATAATAGTAATAATTAAAAAAATAGTTTTTTTGGTTTTTGGTAAATTACGATATAATCTAACCATAATTTTTCTAAAGCTTTAATCTATTTGCATCTGTAATTCCTGCTGCTATATCTACTGTTGCATTTGGTATATCTCTCTTAATTCTTCTTCCGAGAAATCCAGTTCATCTTCATCTAGATTTTCTTCTATATAATTTTCTATATAGATCTGTATCGAAAGCTGTTCAGCTATTTGCTGTCTCAATTCATCCTCTGTCATACCGGCTGCCTCCAGCTGTTCTTCCAATAATTCTTCATTACCAGCCTGATCTATATAATATTGATATTCTTCTTTTATTTTTTCTTCACTTATAGAAATATTTTTTTCTTCCACTTTTTGCATTAAAACAGCATTTTGTATAAGAGCATCCAGGATCTGAGGCCTTTGCTGCTCTATTACTTCGGCCATTTCATCACTTTCCGGATCCAAGCCTTGCATCATCATCATCTGTTTTTGTTGTTCCTCTTGGAGCATGAATTCTTCCAATTTTATCTCTTCACCGTTAACTACGGCAACCACTGCACCTTCTTCACCTTCATTTATTACATCCATGTTCTTCTCGATTTCGCTTTCTTCCACCAAATCCTCTAAATGCTGCATGATAACTTCCTGTTCTGCTTCCTGTCTTAGCTGCTGCTCCAGCTGGGGCCTTGCCTCTTCAAATCCTTCTAAATTTTCAGGTTCTTCGTTTCCGAACCAACTGGCTATATTAACCGTACTGCCAAAAAGTGTCCCGAAAGCAAAACCTGCTACCAATAATAAAGCTGATCCAATGTATATAATTTTATGTGAAATTGTCTTCTTATTTCCTGTTTTTTTGTTATTATCCATAAGTATAACTTCCCCTTTTTATTTTTCTCTTAAAAATTAGCATGGTGGATATATTAACATATGCTTATCAAGTAGTCTAATGCTATCAATATTATTGCTATAAATTTTTGACTTAAAAGGTCAACATTAAAATAAATCCTATAATCAATAGGACCATAATAATATTATTAAGTACCGCCTCATCTCTAACCAAAGCATATAACTATTATAACCTTACAGGTAACAATCAAAGATCATGTTGCGGTAAGTGTATAATACTGCAACTTGCATTTGTAAGAAGTCTTGAAGATTCAAAGGAGCCCAAGTTCTTGCAAGAATTAGTTTTCCAGCTTTAGACAGTTCCGTATTTTAAGAATCCCCCCCTCAGGCCTTTTAAATTCAAACTACTTTTGCATCCTTTGGACTGAAGATCTAATTTGCCCAGCAACTTCTTGCCAAATCCTTGACATTTAGTGTATAAGCTGCCCTGAATTTGATTTCAGCATCTATGACTTTTATGGGTTTGGCAGACATTAATATGGTGGAGGCGGCGGGAATCGAACCCGCGTCCGAAGATATTGTCACTTAGATCTCTACAAGCTTAGCCTATATTTTATTATTCACTTTCCGGGCTCCTACAAGCCGGATCCCAAAAAGCTATTCTGCTAAAGTTTCCCTTACCAGGCCCGCAGACAAAGCTCAGTAAGGTATCCTGCTAATCGTCGCCTATCAAAAAGCACAGGAAACTTCCTGTAGACGTAGCAGCCTTACGCTGCTAGTGCTAACTCTGTATCGTCAGCGTTTATTGTTTTTTCAGTTTTTTACGAGTTCTGATACTCGGCTTGCAATCCAAACTCAACCTATCCCCGTCGAATCCAAATCGCCCCCTATAAGGAGAAGGTATATAATATAACATTATTGGTATTTTTTCAAAGCCCTTCTTATTTCCCTTTCGGTTTCTCTATCCTGAATGTCTCTTCTTTTATCTCTTTTAAGCTTACCTTTGGCTAAGGCCAGGGTTACTTTAACTAAATTTTTAACCATATATATATCAAGAGGAACCATGGTCAGGCTTTTATCGGTTAATTTTCCTGCCAGCCGGTCAATTTCCCTCTTGTGCATTAAAAGCTTTCTTGTCCTCCTTGGGTCTATTTCTTCTATCCTACTTTTCTCGTAGGGGGATATATGCATATTATATAAAAACAACTCTCCATTCTTAATTCTAGCATAGCTGTCTTTTAAATTAACATTATGCTGGCGAACTGACTTTACTTCGCTGCCCTTAAGGACTATTCCAGCCTCGAAAGTATCCAATATGAAGAAATCCCTCAGGGCTTTCTTGTTTCTAGCTATAGGTATTCTATCTTGTTCAGTCCTTTTTTTAGCTTTAGCCATCTTTATCACTTATCATAGATTTAATTTCTTCCTTTGCTCTTTCCAATTGCAGGTCCTCTTCTGCCTCCACGTCCAATTCTACTTTAATATCCGGCTTTACTCCTATTCCTTCAATACTACTATCCGAAGGAAGGAAATATTTTGAAGTAGTAAATTTTAGACCTGCTCCATTAGACAGTTCCTGTACAGTCTGGACTGTACCCTTGCCAAAGCTTTCCTCTCCTACCAGGGTAGCCCTATCATTTTCTTTTAATGCGCCTGCTACCAGTTCTGATGCACTGGCTGAATACTGGTTTATTAAAATCACTAGAGGTATTTCAGTAAATCCTCCTTTTTTTGCCGTGTATTTGGAAACTTTTAATTCTTCTCCAATTCTGCCCTTAACTACTACTATGGTACCTTCATTTAAAAACAAGTCAGAGACATTTACCGCGTCGTCAAGAATTCCACCCATGTTATTCCTAAGGTCAAATATTATTCCTTCTGCCCCGTCTTCAACCAAGTTTTCTATTTCTTCTTCTAATTTTTCAGCCCCTCTTTCCTGGAAGCCGATATATTGTATATATCCAATATTGCTGTCAAGCATTTCGGCAAATAAATTGGGCACATAGAACCTTTGCCTGGTTATATCCAGTTTGAAAGTTTCGTCTTCACTCGGCCTTAATACGGTCAGGTTAACAGAGGTTCCTTGCTCACCTTTGATCTTGCTTACCACTTTTTCTAAAGACAAGCCCTGTAAGGATTCGCCTTCCACTTCCGCTATTATGTCTTCCTCTTTTAATCCTGCTTCATCTGCAGGAGTTCCTTCAATTACTCTTACAATTAATACCCTGTCCTGGTCATCCAGGGTTACTACTACACCAATCCCGCTCATGGTACCACTAAATGATTCTATTATTTGGGTATATTCATCTTCTGTAAAATATTCTGCATACTTGTCATCCAGGCTCCCGATTATGCCCTCAATAGCATAAACCAATAGCTGATTCTTAGAAACCTGGTTTAATGACCTCTGGTTTAATAAGTTTATTGTTTCTTCAAGAGGCTCCAGGCTAAAGGAATTCTGTGCCTCTTTGCTTTTGGTTATATCACTTTTAACTTCAAAAATGCTATTGGCACTGGTCTGGGTAGCAAATTCTTTTACTGAATAGAAATTTATACCTAGCCAGAATCCAGTAGAAAATACAAATATTGCCACTACTATTATTACAATTATCCTAATTGCCAGTCTTTTTATCATAAAAATACCACCTATTTTAAATTATTCCTTTGATTATAAGTTATATGCTTTTAGAATAAAAATCAATATTCTTCAAGCCACATTAAGCCTAAACCCTGTTTTTATTTCTACAAGTCCTGCCTACAAAAGTCAGGCCAATCAAGTATATTAATGTCCCTGAATTTTGTAAATGGAGCATATTATAACCCCAGGACAATATGAAGGGCAGAAAATCACAATAATCTAGAAGCTTTTTTTTTAAAACCTCTACATCTCTTAACCGTTTTTAAGCCTGGATTTTTAAAATAAATACTGCATTATTGACAAAAAAGTCCTCCTTTAATACTATCGTAAAACCATGTTGGAAACAAAAAAGAGTACTACAAGCAAATACTGTAAAATATGTGGAAGCAAAACTTCTGCAATCTTTCACAAGCGCTTTGGCTTAAAATATTATTACTGCAAAGCATGTGAATTTATTTCAAAAGATGACCGCTTTATCCTATCGCCTGAAAAAGAATTCCAGAATTATAACAATCACAATAATTCCATAGATGACCCTGAATATGTGGATTACTTTAAGAAATTTCTCCATTCAGCTGTTTTAAAATACTGCGGAACTGGAAAATTTGGACTGGATTTTGGGAGCGGCCCTTCTCCAGTTCTGGCAATGATACTGGAAAGGGATTACAACTACACCATGGATATTTATGACCGCTATTTTTCACCCTCAAAAGTATATCAAGGCAAAAAGTATGACCTTGTTACATCCACAGAAGTAACCGAACATTTGAAAAACCCTCTAAGTTATTTTAAAATATTCAGGGATTGCCTAAAAAAAGAGGGATTGCTATCAATTATGACCTTATTTCATCCCAACAGCCGGGAGCAATTCCTGGAATGGCATTATATAAGGGATAAGACCCATATTTCATTCTATACCCCGAAGACTATGGAAATTATAGGGGAAAAAACTGGCCTTAGGGTAATATACACCGACCATGTCCGCTATATTTCTTTTAAACTAAAGTAAG
>CAYREF010000039.1:0-17595 GCA_964423265.1 uncultured Actinomycetota bacterium | reverse complement strand
ATGACTGATAAGGTATCCGTGGAAGTAGAAGCTTACAACTCAGGATACCTTAAAAGGATACTAAAACAAGAAGGAGAGGAAGTCCCGGTTACAGAATTGGTAGCCTACATAGGCGAAAAGGATGAAAAAATAGAAGAAGGGCCCCAGCAAAAAAAGCCTAAAAAAGAAGAAAAAAAAGAACCCACAGTAGAAGCAACCCCAGAGGCAATAGATGAAAGGAAACAAAAAATAAAGGCAAGCCCCCTGGCAAAAAGAATTGCAAAAGAAAAAGAAATTGACCTATCCCGGGTAGAAGGCAGCGGCCCCGGGGGAAGGATTGTAAAAGATGATGTGGTCTCCTCTGAAGGGCAAAAGAAACAAAAAAGGATAAAGATATCTCCCCTGGCTAAAAAGACAGCCAAAGAGCTGGGAATAGACTACACAGAAATAAAAGGCAGCGGCCCCGGGGGAAGGATTGTAAAGGATGATGTGGTCTCCTACTCTAAAAAAGAAGAAAAAAAGCCTGCTCCCAAAGAAGGCATTTCCGTAAAATCTTCCACCCCCCTAAAGGGCATAAGGAAGGTAGTAGCAGAGAGGATGAGCCAATCCAAAAAAGATATACCCCATATAGTCCTGAATGCAAAAGCAGATGTAGAAAACCTCATATCCTTAAGGGAAAGGCTTAAAGATAAGATACTAAAAGCACATGATATAAAGCTAACCTATACAGACTTCCTTATAAAAATATGTGCAGCCTCTCTTAGGGAAAATATAGCCCTAAACTCAACCCTAAAGGACCAGGAGCACATAATATATGAGGATATAAACATAGGTATGGCAGTAGCCATAGAGGAAGGCCTAATTGTTCCCACCATATTTTCTGCTGATAAGCTCTCCATACTGGATATAGCTAAAAAAAGGATCCAGTACATAGAAAAAGCAAACCAGGGAAAACTTAAGGTAGAAGAGATAAAAGACGGTACCTTTACCCTGACTAATCTGGGCATGTATAATGTGAGGTCATTTTCTGCTATCATAAACCCTCCTCAGGCAGCAATACTTGCTATAGGTACCATGTACAGAGAGCCTGCAGTGGTGGGAAAGGATATTGTGCCCAGGTCTTTTATGGAGCTATCCCTTTCTGCTGACCATAGGATAGTGGACGGGGCAGCAGCTGCTAAGTTTTTAGGCAAAGTTGTAGAGTTTGTGGAAAACCCTGAATTGCTGATGGTATAGAAAAGAGTATACGGGAATAAGATGGACAAAGATGAAAAGGCAAAAATTACCTTATTTTGTGTAAATTGTAATAAAGAGGTGCCGCATACAGTTTATTATATTGGTAATTATCTGAGAAGCGTTACCTGTGATAATTGTGGAAAAAAAATCGAAATTGACCGGAGGCACCTCAGAACGGTTTTTGCTGAAGATTTTATAAATAGAATTCTTACCAAACCACATAGGATGACTGAAGATATGAAAAAAGCAGTGGCAACACTAATGCCATTTTTCCCTAAAAGGTTAATTAGAGAACCTTTGAAAGTATTAAAGGAAATTTATGAAGTTCTAAAAAAGGATGAAAAAAGTTAAATTTTTATAACACTTTTTTTAAAAGTGTCCCTAATTTTTTCAATTATTTGTTCTTTGACATAAGGGAGTGGAAGCTTCTTGTTTAAAATTTTTTCAGTAGAAGTTTGGTTGTATTCTTTTAGGCCGCAGGCAATTATATTTTCAAAATAAGTGAGATCTGTATTGATATTTAGGGCAAAACCATGCATGGAAATCCACTTTTTTATCCTTATTCCTATGGATGCAATTTTTGAATTACTTACAAAGACCCCTCTGTGCTTTGGAATCCTTATTCCTCTTATGCCATAAAGGCTTAAGAAATCTATTATAAGCTGTTCAATATTAAAAACGTATAAAGCCAAGTCTTTTTTAATATGCTTAAGATTTATAATGGGGTAGCCAATAAGTTGGCCAGGCCCGTGAAAAGTTATATCTCCGCCCCGGTTTGACTGGATAAGGGAAATTTTTTGTTCTCTTAGTTTTTCGGGGTTGATTTTTAGATTATCTAAATTTCTGTTATTGCCAATAGTTATTACAGGCTTATGTTCAAGCAATAGCAGGAAGCCAAGGCTGCTTGTTTGCCTGGTTATTTCAAAAAGGTTTTCCTGTATTTTAAAAGCTTTGCTGTAATCAATAATTCCAAGGTCGAAATATATGATATGGTCTGGACTGCAGTTAGTTCTTGCTTTTTTTAATATATCTTTTGATAACATAACGGTTAAATTATATTTTATTTTTAAATGAGTTAAAAGGAGGAAATATGGTAAATAAAACAGATTTAGCAATAATAGGTTCAGGGCCTGGGGGCTATATAACAGCCATAAGGGCAGCAAAATTGGGTATAGAAACAACTGTAGTTGAAAAAGGACATCTTGGTGGAGTGTGCCTAAACTGGGGCTGCATGCCCACGAAATCCTTGTTCCATTTAGCTCAGACCCTGGATTATGTAAAGAAAGCAGATGCTATTGGCATAAATATAAAAGATTATGAGGTTGATTTTAAAAAGGTAATGGAAAGAAAAGATACAGTTGTCAATATTCTTAGGAAATCAATAGGGAGCCATTTTAAGAAAAACAATATAAACCTTATAAAAGGTGAGGCTAAACTGGTATCTGAAAATAAAATAGATATTGAGGGCCAAAGCCTTGAAGCTAAAAACATTATAATAGCAACCGGCTCTTCACCCAGCCAGATACCACCATTTGATTTTTCCAAAGAAGGAATATTGACAAATAGAAAAGTATTATCTTTGCAAAGCCTTCCTTCTTCCATGCTTGTTGTTGGTGGTGGAGTAATAGGTTCCGAATTTGCTAATATTTTTTCTACCTTAGGGACCAAGGTAACCATTATTGAAATACTGCCAACAATCCTTGCTGCAGAGGATGACGATGTATCGGGGTTAATGGCTTCAGTATTTAAGGATAAAGGAATTGAAGTCCTTACTGATAGTACTGTGGAAAGTGTAGAAGGAAAAGATGGTAGTTTTGTTTGCAAAACTAAGGGGGGAAAGGAAATAAAAGCGGAAAAAATATTAGTTTCAGTAGGGAGGAAGCCTAATACTGAAAATATTGGCTTGGAAGAAGTTGGCGTAAAAACTGACAGCAAAGGGTATATAAAGGCCAACTCAAAACTTCAAACTAATATTGAAAATATATACGCAATTGGGGATGCTATAGGGGGTTATCAGCTGGCGCATGTGGCTTCTTCTGAAGGTAAAATCGCGGTTGAAAATATATTGGGTAAAGATAAAAGTATTGATTATAATTCAGTGCCATATGCTGTATTTACCATGCCGGAGATAGGTGTTGTGGGCCTAACTGAGAAAAAAGCAAAAAAAGAGGGTATAAATATTAAGATAGGCAAGTTTCCATTTACCCATAATGGAAAAGCGTTCATTGACAATGAAACCGAAGGCTTTGTAAAAATAATTACTTTAGAAGATACCGGGGAAATTCTTGGAGCCCATGCCATAGGACCAAAAGCATCTGATATTATACATGAAGCAGTAGTGGCTATGAAAGGGGAACTACCAATAGATTATATTGCAGAAACCATACATGCACATCCCACCATAGCGGAATCCATGCTTGAGGCAAGCGAGGATGTTTTTGGGCTTGCTACTCATATATAAAAATTAAGGCGGTTAAACAAAAATGTTGCAGAAGGCTGGTCTGCTTAATGCCAGCCTTCTAACAATTTTCCCCTTAATTAATTGAATATAGGTGAAATTTAAGAATATGCTGCTATAATAACCGGAAACCATCAAAGTATAAGGATATACTGTATTTAAAAGATTAGAAAATGTATAAATTAATAGTTACAGATGTAGACGGGACATTGATTGATAAAGAATCTAATTTACCCAGTTTAAATAAAAAGGCATTGTTTGCCTGCAAGGATAAGGGGATTGGAGTAGTGCTAGCTACAGGCAAAACCATAGATGCAATTTATCCGCTGGTAAGGGATTTAGACCTCAAATTACCCCAAATAACCCTTAGTGGGGCAGCTACCTTGAATAAGGATTTAAAGGTTATAAGTTCAATAAAATTTAATCCAGAATATTATTTTAATTTAATTAAGGATGTGAAAAGAAAAGGTTATACTCCTATTACCTGCATCCTTGATGGCAAAATTTTTTACGAAAAGTATCACCCAAATATGGAACATATTAGGGAAGTGGGGGAAAAATTAATAAAAGTTGACAGTATTGAGACTAAATATTTTCAGAAAAATACTGCCAATATAAATGTTCCTATTCCTGAAACAGATCCTTTAGACAGTTATTTAAGAAGCAAGTATTCGGATATCTTGCAGATAGTAAGGTCAGGCAAATATTTTTTTGATATATTAAATAAGAATGCCACAAAAGGGAATGCATTGCTGAATATACTGAAATTGCTTGGAATAAAAAAACAAGAAGTGGTTGTATTTGGCGACAGCTATAATGACCTTAGCTTATTTGAAGTCTGTGGGCTTAAAATTGCGGTTAAAAATTCATATCCTGAAGTTATAGATGCAGCTGATATAATAACAAGTGAAAATTATAATGCTGGGTTGGGGAAAGCAATTTACAAATATGTATTGAAGGAAGAAATCTAGCATTTGTTTTTTAAAAAATAAGTGGTAAATTAGTTAAAAAATACAATAAAAATTTATTTTTGATTATGGATGCTGCAGTATAGAAGCCAATATTTGCTTCCAGTAAGCCTATAACCAAAAAAGAGTTTGAAGAAAAAGTAAAGGCTACCTTAAATATTTTAATAGATGAAATTTAAAAGGAATAGAGTGGAATAAAACTCGAAAGAATTAGAAGGACTTAAAAATATAACCGGGCAATAAATATGTTAAAAAAGATTCCTATATTTCTTATATGCTTGCTATTCTTGGTTTCTATATCCTGTAAAGCAGTTGATATAGATGCAGAGTAGGATACCGAAGTTGAAACTGTGCCAGCTGAAGTTCAGAATATATCGGTAGAAGAGGCCGAAGATTTAATTAACAGCCATGACATTTTTTTACTTGATGTCCGGACGGAAGAAGAATTTAGTTCAGGGCATATAGAAGAGGCAATAAATATACCTGTAGGTGACCTAGAGCAAAGGTTGGGTGAAATACCTGGAAATAAAAAAATTATTGTATACTGCAGGAGCGAAACCAGAAGCCGTAGAGCAGCAGACATACTTATAGATAATGGATTTAAGCAGGTCTACAATATGGTGGGGGGAATAATTGAGTGGAAGAACAAAGGCCTGCCAGTGGTTGAGTAAGAGATTTATGTTTTGAGGTTTTTCTGATATAGATACTGGTTAGTATCGGTTAAGAGCCACAGACGAGCAATCAATAGATTAAATTTTAATTAAAGGATAGCAGATATGGTGGTCTGCAGAAATACAGAAGGCAAATCCGGGCTTATTAATCTAGGGGAATATAAGTGGTAAGCGATTACAATTGTAAAAGTTACCAGATATAATTTTATTCCGGAGAAAAAAGGGTAAGCAATTTTTGCTAATTTCTGTCATTTTTTAAAAATCTTTTATTAATATGCAAAAAGAAAAAAAACTTAAAAACTGGGAAAATAAAAAATTATGGACACTGGCTAACTGTTTCTAAGGAGATAAATATTTTTAAGGATTTTAAAATAAAGATTGATGACTACCAGGTACTCTTTACAGAACTTTGTGATAAGTGTGTCTGAAAATAAAAATCTTTGGGCATATAATTAAGGTAGATGTATCTAGAAAGGGAATTGTAATCAATTTTTAATATGTCCTCGGGGTTTATATATTTTCCATTATAAATAACTCCGAAGTGAAGATGGGGTTCCTCACTTGATGGATCCGAGCTTGCTCCAATTGTTGCTATTTTTTCACCCTGCCTCACATAATCCCCATGGGATACTAAAATAGTAGAGAGGTTGAGGTATGTACTCCTTATTTTCTTATTATGCTTTATGGCGACAGTTTTTCCCCCGATAGGGGAAAACCCTACATAGCTAACATAGCCATTTCCAGATGCAATTATTTCTGTACCTCTGTCTCCTTTTATATCAATTCCTGTATGGTGTAAATATTCCTGGTTTTCCTGGTGCCAGTATTTTTCTCTGAAACCTGTTATTATCTTGCCACGTAAGGGAAAAATAAAAGGAACTTTTACATCAGAATATAAAGGTTTACCACAAATAAGAGTTAGGAGTAATAAGATTGTTGATAGGAAAAAAAAGTTTTTAACAATTTTCATGCCCTAGATAATAACATAAAAACACAAATATGTAAATGTATAATAAATTATATTTTACTAATATAATTCTAAATTTTATAATAGAACAAAATCAAAAATTTGGGAGGGAGACATGAATAAAAGAATAAATGAAATTTTAAGCTGGTATAGTAGCGAGAATCCGGGAACTTTGAGGAATCTGTACAGGATTTTAATGCAAGGCAAGTTAGGGGGGACAGGCAAGATGGTCATTCTTCCCGTAGACCAGGGTTTTGAGCATGGCCCAGCCCGCAGCTTTGCCCCTAATCCGGCAGGATATGATCCAGAGTATCATGTTAAGCTAGCAATAAAAGCAGGACTTAATGCCCATGCAGCACCCTTGGGTTCTATACAAACATTTGCTAGAGATTATGCAGGCCAAATTCCTTTAATACTCAAAGCTAACAATCATGACTCATTAGATAAATCCGATGATCCTATTCCAGCACTTACGGCTTCTGTTGAAGATGCTTTAAGGTTGGGATGTAGCGCAATAGGTTTTACCATTTACCCAGGTAGTGCTAATTTTAAGCAGATGTATGAAGAAGTAAAGGAAATGGCTCTGGAAGCTAAAAGATATGGTTTGGTAGTAGTTGTGTGGTCCTATCCCAGAGGATCAGGGTTATCAAAAGAAGGAGAGACAGCAGTAGATGTAGTGGCTTATGCTGCACAGATAGCAGCCCAACTTGGAGCCCACCTTATAAAAGTGAAACCGCCAACAGAGTATCTCGAAAAAGAAAAAGCGAAAAAAGTTTACGAAAAATATGAAATTCCAATTTCTACCCTTAAAGACAGGGTTGAGAATGTAGTGCAGAGCGCTTTTAACGGTAAAAGGATAGTTATTTTCTCCGGAGGTCCAGCAAAGGGGAGAAAGGATGTCCTGGAAGAAATAAAACAGATAAAGGAAGGTGGAGCATTTGGTTCCATAATTGGAAGAAATTCTTTCCAGAGGCCGGAAAAAGAGGCAGTGGAATTCTTGGATGACATTATAAATATCTATAAAGAATAATATTGGACATTAACTTAATAATTGGAGCCCTGGACCTGGAAGTGTCCGGGGTTCTTTCATTTTTAAAAATTAAAAGCAAAACCAGGAAAGGGAATGCAGTAATTTATAAATGTAGTTATGAAAATAAAATATTTTGGGTCCTAAAAACTGGAATGGGAAAAAAAAATACTGCTGAAGCCTTTAAGTTTCTATTAAGTATGTTGGATCCAAGCAGTATCACCGTAGCATTCAATACTGGTTTTTGCGGGGCTACCAGTAAAAACTTTAAAATAGGGGATATCTTATCTTATTCAAAAATAAAAAACCTGGATACAACTTATGGAAATATTGTTGAAAAAGATAAAATAAATTTAAAAAAAATTGAAAATCATATTCCAGTAGAAGTTACTGGTGGTACTACAGAATATCTTACTAATGATAAAGCTTTGAAGGAAAAAATCCTTAAATATACAGGAGTCCAGGCGGTGGACATGGAAAGCTATTATATAGCCAAATTGATGCCTAGGAAGAATATAGATTTCCAAGTGATACGAGCTGTTTCTGATACACCGGAAAATAATTTTCCAGGGTTTTTTATGGATTTTTCTTTGGGCAATAATATTTCTGGGATAATAAATTTATTTAAATTTATCCTGAATCCCAGAAATATCAAAAAATTACACGGGGTTATAAAAAATATAAATATTGCTAAAAAAAGCTTGGATAAAACCGTTAAGCTATTGGTTTTACATTAAAGGGAACCCCCACTTTTTCGCCGTTTTTTTTCAAATCCTTTACCACTGCTTTTAGTAAAGGTACTCCATGTTTCCTGTTATATGCTTCACTTTCAAATTCTTTTTCACCTGCTACATATATCTTTTCTTTTCCCTTAGCTCTTGGAGCATTTTTTAATTCTTCAATTAGGCTATCCATCTGTTTCTTGAAATCTATAATCGGCCTAAATGCATCAATATTTATGGCTACGAAGAAATGACCAATATTGGATTCCCTGGGTTCATGGGGAAATCCTATATTTGTAAGATGTGCACTTCCAGATAAAACCCCACATAGTATATCAACCATTATTGCTAAACCATATCCTTTATAACTCCTCATAATATCGCTACCCCCTAATGGGGTAACTGCTCCAGGCCCTCCGCTTTGTACTTTTTTAGGGTCTTCTGTTAGGTTGCCTTCATCATCGATGCCCCAACCGAGGGGGATTTTTTCACCTTTTTTCTCATACACTTTTACTTTTCCAATAGGTACAGTGCTTGTTGCCATATCCAATACAAACGGATTTTCCTTATATGAAGGGGCAGCAATACTTATGGGATTAGTACCAAATACTGCGCTTTTCCCATAAGTAGGGGCCACAAGAGGCTGAGAATTCGTGAGGCTAATTCCAATCATGTTATGTTCTAAAGCCATCATTGAATAATAGCCGGCTATACCAAAATGGTTGCTGTGCTTTACTGTTACTATAGCAACATTTGCTTTTTTGGCTTTGTTAATGCATTTTTCCATTGCCTTGTAAGCGGCTACCTGTCCTAATCCATTTCCCCCATCAATTAAAACTGTGGTATCAGTTTCAGATAAAACCTTGGTGGGAGTAGTTGGATTCATATATTTCTTTAGGAGCCTATTTCCATAATAAGTACTTAGCCTTATAAGTCCATGAGAATTTATCCCGCGCAAGTCTGCAGAGATTAATACATCACCCACAATTTTTGCATCATCTTCAGAAACTCCTAGCTTATTCATAAATTTGATGGTGTAATTAATCAAATCTTCCTTTTTGTAACGGTTAATATTTTCCATTTTTTAATCCTTTCTAAAATAATTGCCTTTTTTCTATAAAAAATAATTACAAAATTCCTTAAAATAGATATAATGTATAGTGTTGATTTTAGAATACAGATATATTTAGAATAGTTCAAGTTATTTAAATAAAGGGATATGGAGGTACTCTATGAACAAAGGCGAACTGATAGAAACGGTAAAAGAAAAAACTGGGTTGACCAAAAAGGACGTCAAAAAAATTATTGATGCCACTACAGATGTGATTACAGATTCTTTGGTCAATGGTGAAAAAGTTTCACTTGTTGGTTTTGGGACTTTTCAAACTTCACATAGGAAAGAAAGGATAGGAAAGAATCCTCAGACTGGCGAAAAAATTAAAATATCTGCAAGAGATGTTCCAAGGTTTGTAGCAGGTAAAAGTTTAAAGGACCAAGTTAAATAGAGGGCTACAAGATAGGGCACTGTAACAGGTGTCCTATTATTAATCTTGTTTAAGGTCTTATTAAAAATTAATATTGCTGTCTTGTAAAAAGGCGAGCGTATCTTGATAGGAGATCTGTCTTCTTTGTCTTAAAATCTGCAGCCCTTTTGATATTTTTGAATGTATTTGCTTTTGTGATTCTTATAATACTTACTCTCATGTTTTATTTCTTCCTCTTTGGGAACATATGTATAAAAGATACACTACTATTTTATAAGGGGAGGAATCACATAACTTAAAATGAGGAAATTCTGGATATGGAAACCGTAGAAACAGAATAAAGAGAAGGAAAAATAATTTTAGAATATTTACCCTCTTGCTTTGAAAGTATACCCAATTATGGATAATTACCATTACAGATAGTATTAAAAAGTATATAATTACAAATATATGGATTTAGTAATAACTGTAAATAAAATTAAAGGCTACTGCCCAGTTTATAAAACTAATGACAAATTTTTAATCAAGGACGGGTATAAACTAACTCTGGAGGCGATAGATTCTATTTGTATGCACTCGCTGGCATCCATCATGCCCTATTATGTGGCTTTGAGTAAAAAAATAAGTCCAAAAGATTTAGGCATTTCTTCAAAAAATAGTAATGTAGCTTATGTGCAATGCCTGGATCCTTGTGATTATACAGGAGGGGGAACTGTAATATTTGAAATAATGGTTAAAGATAATGGCTAAAAACAAGTCAAATTTTTTTTTAAACCAAACTGATGTAGTTTTATTTTTATTGTTCCTGGGTTTTTTTACAGTTATTTCTATGTATGACTTTCTTTTATTTCATACCCTTGCAGAAATATTCAGTATTATAATTGCTTTTGCCATTTTTATCATTGCCTGGAATTCAAGAAGGTTTATAGATAACCATTACCTTATGTTTATTGGTATAGCTTACCTATTTATAGCTGTCCTTGACCTTTTACATACCTTGGCTTATAAGGGAATGAATATATTTGAAAGTGGTGCAAATATTTCCACCCAGCTCTGGATATCTGCACGCTACATGGAAGCTATCTCCTTGGCTGTTGCCCCTCTTTTTATAACAAGGAAGTTAAAACATTATATTGAGTTTACAATTTTCCTGATTGCAACTACGTTAATTATATTGTCTATATTCTATTGGGGTATTTTTCCTTTGTGCTACACTGGAACCGAGCTTACGGTATTTAAAAAAGTTAGTGAATATATAATAATAGCCATATTATTGTCATCTATATTTTTTCTTTACAATTTCAGAAATGAATTTGATAGAAACGTATTAATATTGCTAGTTTCTTCCATCCTAGTTACGGCAATCGCGGAAATATTCTTTACTTTGTACAAGGATGTTTATGGTTTATTCAACTTGTTTGGTCATTTCTTTAAAATTATTTCTTTTTATTTGATATATAAGGCATTAATAGAAACAGGCCTGAGAAAGCCATACCAAACCTTATTTAGAAGGTTAAAGAAAAGCAGAGATCTCTTGGAGGATAGATCTCATAAATTGGAATTAATAAATAAAGACCTTGAATCTTTTGCTTATACTGTTTCCCATGATTTAAGAAGCCCTTTACGGGGTATTGATGGTTACAGTTATTCACTTCAAGAGGAATATGGGAAGGAATTGGATAATAGGGGTCAGGAATTTATAAAAAATATTAGAAGCCTTGTTAAAAGAATGTCACACTTGATTGACGATATTTTAAAGATTTCCCATATCTCTATAAGAAATTTAACTTATTCTGAATTTAATATGGGAGAAATGGCCAAGCAAGTATTTTCAGGGCTAAGAAGCCATTATCAAAAGAAGAGCGTGGAGCTTATTTCAGATCCGCAAATGGTTGTAAAAGCAGATAAGGACTTAATAAGCATACTTCTAACCAATTTAATTGAAAATTCCCTAAAATTTATAAATAATAACAATAAGGGTAAAATAGAATTTAAAAAAACAGTAGCTGATGATAAATTAATATACTATATAAAAGATAATGGCATGGGCATGGATATGAAATATGCAAAGAAAATTTTTAAGCCTTTTGAAAAAGGCCACAGTAATGAAAATATAAAAGGAAGCGGCGTAGGGCTGGCGACAGCCAAAAAAATAGTTAATATGCATAAAGGAAAGATATGGATTGAAAGTGAAATTAATAAAGGAACAACAATATATTTTACTTTAGGAGCTTAAGGATGGATAAAAAAACAATATTATTAATAGAAGATGATGCAGTAGATGCAAGATTGACTTTAAAGGCTTTTAAAAAAAGCAATATTGACCTTAATTTTATACTAATGGCTTATAATGGGAAGCAAGCAATGGATTACCTGTTATTTAAGGGGGAGTTTGATAATCAGGAAATAAGTTTTATTCCCGACCTGATCTTGCTGGACCTTAAACTGCCGGAATACGATGGTTTTGAGGTGTTAAAGCAAATTAGAAAAAGCAAGCATACAAAGGTGATACCAGTAGTGGTGTTTTCTTCTTCAGACCAAAAAAGTGATATTGATAAAAGTTACCAGCTGGGGGCGAACAGTTTTGTCCAAAAGCCAATTAATTTTGAAGAATTTATAAGCTCTGTTGAATTAATATCAAAATTTTGGCTGCTGTTAAACAAAACAGCAAAATAATTTTTTTGATAATTGAACCAATTTGAAAGCAAGTAGCAAAACTGCCCCTTTAATATTTCCTTTCTTATTTTTCTGGATATTGGCTGCAAGTATATAATTATTTTAGATCTTTAATCTAAAGGTAAATTTATATACAATATAAAGGAAATTATAAAAGGAACTAATATGCCCCATGTAAAGGTTAAAATGTGGCCAGGCAGGTCCGAGGAAGAAAAAACTAAATTGGCAAATTCTATTCTTAACGCTGTAAAAGATATAATAGGCTGTTCGGGTGATTATGTTACAGTGGCTATTGAAGAGGTGCCTCAGGAAAAATGGTTTGATGAAGTTTATTATCCTGAAATAGAGGGTGAAAAGAAGCTAATATATAAAAAACCGGGCTATAATCCGCCTGAATAGGTTTTTTTTAATCTTTAAGTTAGAAAATACTTGGTTTTTTTCCCAATATAATTAATAATATTAGGAAATTGGAATAGATTGTAATTTTTGAAACAAATATTTATTAGGGAGGTTACAATGTCAGGAGCAGTTTCATTTAACAGTGATATTCTATCAAATAGAATATTAAAAGTTGAAGGAAGTCCCACTTTTGAATTAATTAAAAAAGCAGATGACTTAGATAAAAAACTCAAGGACAAAGGTAAATCCATTATTAGGTTTGGTATTGGCCAACCGGATTTTAATACGCCCGATAATATAAAAGATGCTGCAAAAAAGGCAATAGAGGAAAATAAGACTAGATATACTTCAAGCACTGGCATTATTGAATTAAAGGAATCAATAGTTGATAAATTTGAAAAAGACAGTGGCCTAAAGTATAGAATTGAAAATATACTGGTTGGGAATGGAGCTAAACATATACTTGATGATTTAATGCGTGTTTTCCTTAATGCCGGGGACAGGGTCATAATTCCAAAGCCCTATTGGGTTAGCTATACACAGCAAGTGGTGCTATCTGAGGGGATTCCGGAATTAGTAAATTTTAAAGAAGACTTAAAGATGGATATTGATAATCTTAAAGAAATTGTTAGTAGTAAAGACAATATAAAACTGCTTATATTAAATAGCCCAAATAACCCTACCGGTGCTGTATACTCTAAGCCAGAGCTTGAAGAAATTGCAGAAATTTGTCTGGATAATGGTATCTACATAATTGCAGATGAGGTATATGAGAATTTCATATATGGAGATGCAAGCCATTACAGTATTGCTTCATTTAGCGAAGAGCTCAAACAAAAAACTATAACTCTAAATGCTGTTTCTAAAACCTATGCTATGACTGGATGGAGGATTGGCTATTGTGGCGCTGATAGCAATATAGTAAAACAGGTGAAAAAAGTACACGACCAGTCTACATCAAATCCCTGTTCTATTTCCCAGTGGGCAGCCTTAGAAGCGCTTGAAGGAAACCAGAAATCTGTAGAAATAATGAGGAAAGAATACCAGAAAAGAAGGGATTATATTTACCAGAGAGTATCAGCGATAGAAGGGGTTGAATGTATATTACCTGAAGGCGCCTTTTACCTTTTTCCTAATGTTTCAAAATTATTTAAGGGAAATATAAATAATTCATTTGATTTTGCCGATAGGCTTTTAGAGGAAGCCTATGTTGCAGTTGTTCCAGGAGGAGCTTTTGGGGATGATAGGTCTATCAGAATAAGTTATGCGGCTTCTATGGAAAAAATAAAAGAAGGCATTAACAGAATGGAAGACTTCTGCAAGCAAGCCTGAAATTGTAAAAAATAATGTATTAGAGATTAACCCAAGTTTCGATAATCTGGCCTAAATTTACTGTCCAAAAATCCAGGAAACACAACATATAAGGTAACTACACATAGTGACCCCCAACATATTGTATACAGCGTATGTCAAAGCCTCAATGTAGTGACCTAATATTTAATGCATACTAAATATATATTTACAAATAGGGGGAGCTATTGTATAATTAGGTCATGTTTATCAGGCAGTACAAGACAAAGAATAAAAAGACCGGTAAAGTTTATATAAAGCATCAGCTGGTAGAATCATACCGGACAGAAAAAGGTCCCAGGCAGAGGGTGGTAATGAACCTGGGGAAGCTAAAGCTTCCAAGACCTGAGTGGAGAAAACTTGCCTTTGCCCTGGAGTCAAGGCTGGCCGGTCAGGGTACATTAGTAGAGGATCCGCTGGTTGCATCTGAGACAGAAAGGGTCCTAAAAAGATATAATTTCTACAAGCTTAGAAAGAAAAGGAAGGAAGCCAAGCCTAAGTATCTTACCATAGATCTAGAAAAACTTGCCACCACGCAAAACAGAAGCCTGGGCCCTGAACTAGCAGCAGAATACGCCTGGAATAAGTTGGGCCTGGATAGCATCTTATCCGGCGTAGGCATAAAAAAGGATGCAAGGGATATTGCAAAAGCTGCTATTTTTGCAAAGCTAATAAAACCAGGCAGTGAGGCAGCAACCCTGAAGTGGATTGTCCGCCGCTCCTCAGTGCCAGAGCTAATAGGCGGGGGGCTTGCTGAACTTAAAAAAGACCCTCTCTACAGTACAGGGGATGTGCTACTTTACCACAAAGAGAGAGTTGAGAAAGCCTTAAGAGAGGCCGAGGAGAAAATATTTCCAGAAGAGAGTACCCTGTTTTTATATGATCTTACCAACACCTACTTTGAAGGAGCTTCCAAGGGTAATAGCGCTGCGGCCAGGGGAAAATCAAAGGATAGAAGGGGCGATCGTCCCCTGATGTGCCTGGCTCTTCTTGTAGACAGGCGGGGTTATCCCATATTTTCCCAAATATATCCGGGTAATGCCTCTGAGCCCAAAACCCTGGATAAGGTATTGGAAAAGCTTGAGAAAGATTTAGAAAAAAATCTATTTAGCAAAACCCCTACCATAGTTGCAGACAAAGGTATTGCCACCAAGGCCAATATTGGCCTGTTGGAAAAGAAAGGCTATCCCTATATGGTGGTAGAAAGAAGGAAAACGGAAGTCCATTACCTGGAGGAGTTTAAAGATTTAGGGGGTTTTAAAAAGGAAGAAAAAAAAGATGGTAGTATTATTTATTTTAAAAAAGTAGAGCATGAGGGCAAAGCCCGCCTTCTTGTTGCAAGCATGGCCAAAAGTAAAAAAGAAGAGGCCATGGACGACCTAAAGGAGGCTAGATTTTTAGAAGACGTAAGAAAACTAGGGGCATCAGTTAAAGGTGGCAATATAGTAGTCACCCATAAAGTACAGGTTAGAATCGGAAGAATAATGCAACGCTACCCTTCAGTTTCCAAATATTATGATATTAAAACCGAAACCACCAAAGAGGGTAAAAGAGTAACGGCCGTAAAGGTTGAAAAAAAGAAACAGGAAAGAAAGAAAAGAAATATCTTAACCGGATGCTACGTTATAGAGACTACCCACAAGGATATGGCTGAAGAAGATATACTTAAATCCTACCACAGCCTAACCAGGGTTGAATCTTCATTTAGGTCACTAAAAACAGACTTGGGACTGCGTCCGGTATACCACCAGAGGCAAGATAGGTGCGCTGCCCACCTATTTATATCAGTTCTAGCCTATCACCTTCTAAATACCATAGAGCTTGCACTGCTGGACAAGGGTTGCCATAAAAGCTGGGCTACCATACGGGATGAGCTATCCACCCATATGAGAACTACAGTAATTATGTCAGATGAGAAGGGAGCAATTCATCACATCAGGGTATCCTCAAGTCCTGAACCACACCACAGAAAGATATACGATATGCTGGGGATAGCCGATCCCCTGGGTAAAGTTCACCTTAAACTATAGAGGTTGTAGTGACCTATTTTTGAGATCTGAAACGTAGTAAAGACCGTGTTTATGGGATTATCCTGTTTAAAAATCGAGACTTGGGTTAACATCATGGCCTGAGATATCTAATCTATTTTTTCCCTATATTCTAATTATGGTATCCATAAGCTTGGAAAATTGGAACTGTATATTGGAAAGTTAGAATAAATTACCGGGTTTAAATAGGAGTATTTTTATACCATATTAATCAACTGAAATTGTTATCTTAAATATTTTTTCAGGTTCTGCTTGCTCCCAAGACCTTTCATAATTTAATATGACGGGTGTTTTGCCTTTGGATATAGATTTAAGGGTAAATATTTCATAACCTCCTGCTCCTAGTTTTTCTTCACTTTCTTCAGATTCTATATATTCGGTATTTGTAACAGATATTACTGTACTATCTACTTTATCGCTCATAACCCAGCTATAGCCTGTAGAAGGATTAGATTCTAATTTTATTTTTACTATGTCATTTATTTCAAGTTTTAGGCTTTCACCGTCATTTTTTTCTGTTAAAATCTTTTCTTCTGGTTTATAGTTTTCCACTTCTTTTTTACTACTATGGATAACACACTCATCTGCATCTGGTTTATATTCAACTATAAATACCCATACAAAATGACCTTGTTTTTCTTTTTTTTTGTCCCATGCTTCAAACTCTATTATACATTCATATAAATTTTGCTTTCCTTTTACTTTGCTTATACTTTCGCTAGAAAATGGATTCTTAAATACCACTTCCTCATACATAGGGTTTTTTTCTATCTCTTCTTGTGCTGCAGTAATGCATTTTTCTTCTGTATTAAGTTCAGGAATGCCTGATTTAAATTCTTCCTTTTGTGTTTCTTCAACAATATCCTTCTCTTTTGTTTCAGCCTTTCCTTTATTTGAGCAACAAGTCATTGAAAAAATAATTATTGAAGTTAAGAATACAACTATTAAAAATTTTTTGCTCATAAATCTCTCCCCTTTTACAAAAAGGATAGTATAAAAGGACTTGTTTATCAAAAAGCGTATAAGACTAAAAGCTATAAATCTATATATCTAACTTAAAAAAAATGATCAAAGAACGGGTTGCCCCGGTTGTTGGTGAAGATCCTGAAGAACCGCCGAGCCGAATAGCCAGAGCTATCAGTTGGTGTCCCTAAATTTCGAAAATTGCAACTGTATATTGATAGAATTAGAAAACTTTAAAAAAATAAAATAAAGCTAGCACCTTTTTGAACCTAGAAAGCTAAAATAAATATTTAGAAGGTTTACCTCATCGCCTGTAAGCAGGGTAATATAGCTGATAAATCTCATACTTGCAGGATGGGTAAATTACTTCAGAATAGGGCATTTCTTGAAGTGCTTCGGGTAAGTAAAAGTAGGGGTTGAAAAAAATATAAGAAGATATCTTCAGCTGGTAGGTCACATAAGCCTTTAGAAGAAGTTGACAAGAAAGCCCAGTTCGGGAAATCCGAACGCTGGGTTTGACGTGGCGGGAACTGGAAACGCACTAAAATTATTTCAGAGGCGCGCCAGTTCTCGACCCTACTTATATAATTTAGGCTCTTTTTTAAAACAGTGTTGATAACCGAACATATGTTTGCTAGCATGGTTCT
>CAYREF010000038.1:0-18093 GCA_964423265.1 uncultured Actinomycetota bacterium | reverse complement strand
ATTATAATGTTGTAACAATTATTAAAGAATAAAGGTTGGCAAAAATGGGAAGAATATTCGTGATAAACCCGGGATCTACCTCCACCAAGATAGGCATATTTGAAAACAGTAATAAAATATTCAAACAGTCTGTAAGCCATCACAAGGATAGGATAGACAGCTACAGAAAGATTATAAACCAGCTTGACTACAGGATGGGCTCCATTAATAGTTTTATAGGGGAAAATAGTATAGACATGAGCCAGATTGATTATTTTGTTGGCAGGGGAGGGTTTCTAAGGCCATTGCAGAGTGGATTGTACAGGATAAATGAAAAGATGGTTGAGGACCTGGCCGGGGAAAAGTACGGAAAGCATGCTTCAAACCTGGGGGCAGTAATTGCCTACAACTTTGGTAAAAAATATGGCAAGCCCTCCTTTATATTCGATCCTATATGCGTGGATGAGCTGGACCCGGTGGCCAGGATAAGTGGCCATCCGCTTTTTGAGAGGAGGAGCATCTTCCATGCCTTAAACCAGAAAAAAGCGGCCAGGATAATAGCAGAGAGGCTAAATTCAAGCTACCAGGATTTGACTCTGGTAGTAGCTCATCTGGGAGGCGGAATTACAGTGGGGCTACACAAGCATGGAAGGGTAGTAGATGTTAACAATGGTACAGAAGGGGAAGGCCCTTTCACCCCGGAAAGGTCTGGCGGAATGGAGCTGGGGAGTTTCCTAAAATATGTATTTGAAAACGATCTGGGATTTGGACAAGCCTTCAGGATGGTAATGGGTGAAGGAGGACTATCTGCTTACTTTGGCACGGTTGACTTCAAGGAGCTGATGAAAAAGTATAAAGAAGGTGGAGATAAGAAGGTAAGAGTAGTTATAGAAGCTATGGCTTATCAGGTTAGCCAGGAAATAGCTGCCAGAAGCATTCTTGCCTGTGGAGACATTGACGGGATAATATTTACCGGCGGCCTTGCCCATTCAGAGACTTTTGTTGGTTTGATCAAGGACAAAGTAAAACACCTGGCAAAAAACATATTTGTAATCCCAGGTGAAAATGAGCTGGAAGCACTTGCCGAAGGGGTAGTTTTGTTGCAGGAAAGCAAAATTGAAGCCATGGAATATTAAATTGACAATAAACATAATATCACATAAACTAATAACAAATAACAATATTAAACATTATGTTATCTGCAGAAAGAAAATTAGAGATAGCAAAAATTATAAATGAAAATGGAAAGATTAAGACCTCAGAGCTTTCCAAAAGGTTCAATGTTTCAGAAATGACTGTGCTAAGGGATCTTGCATCGCTTGAGGAAGAGGGCGTACTTAAAAGGGTTTATGGAGGGGCGCTTGCTTTCAATGATTCTTCTAATGAAATTTCTTCGGTTTTCAGGAGTAAAATTAACCTTAAACAAAAGGATAGCATTGCCTCCAAGGCACTTTCCTTAATTAGTGAGGGATCCAGCATTTATCTGGACAGCTCTACCACTTCCCTATCTCTGGCCAAGTTGGTTGGATCTAAAAAAAACATCACTCTGGTTACCAATGGTTTAGATATTATAAATACTGCAAAGGGGAATGGGAAAATAAAGATAATATGTCCTGGTGGAGAACTTAATGATGTTAACATGAGTTTTTATGGTCCTTCTGCTGAGAAATTTATAGAAGATATAAATGTAAATATTGCTTTTATTTCTGCAGCAGGGATATCGCTGAAGTCAGGAATAACAGAACAGAATCCCCAGAACATTGCTATAAAAAAAATAATGGTTAAAAATTCTGATATTTCGGTGCTGCTGATTGATTCCAGCAAATTTGGTAAAATTACTTTAAATAAAGTTTGCTTATTGCAAGATATTGATACTATAATTACTGATAAGGAACCGGCCCCACAGTATGTGGAGCTTTTTAAAAATAATGATATTAAATTACTTTACTGCTCATGAGATTAGGAAAAGTTATTGGAAATGTAGTTTCAACTGTTAAACATGAAAAGCTAAAGGGGATAAAACTTTTAGCCATAAAGCCGGTAGGCCCTGATGGCTACATTGGGGACCGGAAAATAATAGTGGCAGATTATCTTAATTCTGCAGTGGGTAGCCTGGTTTACTGGATTGAAAATGGGACCACAATTTGTAAGGTTATGGGAAAGAAGAGCATTCCGCTGAGGGGCTCGATTGTTGGACTGGTTGATAAGGTGGATCTAGATTTAAGAAAAAAAGTAATAGACGGTTGATGGAAAATGAAGCTGGTAAAAGTTATTGGAAGCGTGACTTCAACTATTAAGGATGAAAGCCTGAGGGGGTTTAAGCTTCTTTTAGTGCAGATGGTGGAAGTCGACCTTAAGGGCAAACAGGATTATTATGTGGCAGTGGATACAGTTGGAATGGGTGAAGATGAAATTGGCCTTATAGTTACCGGCAGTACGGCAAAAAGGACTGAGCAAACCAGAAAGAAAAATGTGGATGCGACCATAGTTGCAAAAGTTGACAGGATAGATTTGAGGTAATATGGCTAAAAAAGAAATTGATATAATAAGAGACGCAGGTATTGTGGGAGCCGGGGGAGCAGGATTTCCCACCCATGTCAAGCTGGATGGGCAGGTTGATAACTTAATTGTTAATGCGGCAGAGTGTGAGCCCTTGATAAATGTGGACAAGCAGCTACTGGAAAGAAATTTCGGCGATGTTTACCGGGGCTTGAAAGTGGCTGCTAGCCTGACTGGAGCTAAAAAAGTTACAGTAGCTTTAAAGGGTAAATACAAAAAGGCGCTGCAGTCGGTTAAAGATTTTAAGAAAGAGGGTCTTGATTTTGAGGTATTCGAACTGGACAATTTCTATCCAGCAGGGGACGAGCAAATACTGGTAAATGAAACCGTGGGCAGGATAGTGCCAGAAGGCGGAATACCTTTGATGGTGGGATGTGTGGTAATAAATGTTGAAACCCTTCTAAACATAGCAAAGGCCATGGATGGCGCAAGTGTTACCGGTAAATATTTAACTGTAGGGGGAGCAGTAGAAAAGCCTTCTACTTTTATGGTACCGGTGGGCACCCCGGTGAAGCAGCTTTTGGATTATGTTGGAGGGATTACAGAAAATGATTATGCTGTTTTTGACGGAGGGCCCATGATGGGCAAGCTAATTGATGAGGAAAGCTATGCGGTAAAGAAGGTAACCAAGTCAATACTGGTACTTCCTGAAGACAATATTGTTGCTGTGCAGAGAAGAAGGGACAGCCGCGGACAGATAAAAAGGGCGCAGTCAATTTGCCTGAGCTGCAGGATGTGCACAGACCTCTGTCCCAGGTACTTGCTGGGACATGACCTTTTTCCTGACGAGATGATGAAAAAGCTGTATAAAGACGATATGGACGAAGAAGATATAAAGAATTTTGATTTTGCGTATCTATGCTGTGATTGTGGTTTGTGCGAACTTTACAGTTGCGTGGTTGACCTTTCGCCAAGGGCATTGTTTAATTACCTTAAGGATGAATTAGCCAAGCGCGGCATAAAGAATCCACATAACAGAAAAGACCTGCAATCTAATGAATTTAAGGAATTTAGGAAGGTGCCTGTGGACAGGTTGAAAAACAGGCTGGAGATTGACAAATATGATGTGGAGACTCCTTTAACTGAGTTTGAGGAAGAAGTAAGCGAGGTTAAACTCTATCTCAGCCAGCATGTAGGAGCTCCTTCAAAGCCAATGGTAAATGTTGGGGACAAGCTAGAAGCTGGAAGTCTGGTAGCTGACATACCGGAAGAAAGCTTGGGAGCAAAAATACATAGCTCTATTTCTGGGGAAGTTAAGGAAATAACTTCAGAATATATTTTGGTAGGTAAATGATGGAAGGTTATAGCAATATTTGTGTATTGGAATTTAAAAGCGTATCCAGGGGGATACAGGTAACAGATAGTGTGGTAAAGGCAGCAGCAGCCAACCTGGTAATTGCAACCTCCCTGTGTCCGGGAAAATATTTAACAGTTTTAGAAGGAGAGATGGATGCATTGGAGACTGTAGCTCAGACAGCAAGAATTGAAGGAGGCATGCATCTTTACAGCGAAATGGTTATAGGCGGAATAGATTTAAAAGTTATTGATGCCATTAGCGGTAAGGTAGCGGAATTGCCCCTGGGAGCAGTGGGAATAATTGAAAGCATGCAGATGGCATCCCTTATAAATGCGGCTGATATTTGTGTAGATAGTGCCGATGTAGAATTTTTGGATTTCAGGCTGGCCAGGGGATGTGGGGTCAATAGTTTCTTTTTAATTACCGGGACCCTGTCTGCGGTAAAGGAAGCAGCTGGCAAAGCTTCTGGTTTCTTAAGTGAGAGGGGCGCTTTAATTGGAGAGAGGATAATTGCAAATCCTGACAAGGAAGTTGCCAGGTGGCTTAAGTCTTCTTTATGCAGGTGTTAAATGAGGAAAGGGATAATTTATGGCTAATAAAAGTGAGAGTGAATACAGAAAAGATATAATAGAAGTTTGCAAAAGGGTTTACCAAAAAGGGTGGGTTGCTGCCAATGATGGCAATGTATCCATAAAGCTGGGAGATAACCTTGTATTATGTACTCCTACAGGGATGAGCAAGGGTTACCTTACCACTGACCAGCTAGTAAAAGTGGATTTTGATGGAAACAAGATAGAAGGGCAACTGGAGCCTTCCTCAGAGGTAAAGATGCATATAGATGTCTATAAAAACCGTAGTGACATAAATTCGGTAGTGCATGCTCATCCCCCTACGGCAACAGGGTTTGCAGTAGCCGGGGAGGCATTGGACCAGTGTGTTATTCCTGAAGTAATAATTTCCCTCGGCTCGGTACCGCTGACTAAATTCGGAACTCCTTCAACCCAGGAAATACCTGATAATATAAGGGGATATTTGCCAAATCATAATGTGTTTTTACTGGAAAATCATGGTGCACTGTCTATAGGCCCTGATGTTTATAAAGCTTATTACAGGATAGAAAGTCTGGAACTGTTTGCAAAGATATATCTTACAGCAAAACAGATAGGCCAGGTAAATGTGTTAAGCAAGGAAAATGTTGAAAGAATGGTACAGCTTAGGCAGGATTGGGGAATGGATGAGCATTATGCAGGATGCAGGATTAACGGAGCGGTTGTAGATCAGGTAAATTATAATGACAAGAGTACCGGTAGCGACAATGATGGTGATGAGATGATTACTATAAGCAAAAAGGAGCTTACTTCCCTTATTTCAAATATTGTTTCCAATATCGTAAATAAAGGCAGTTAACCCTATAAAAAAATAAAATTTCATTTATAATAATAAAATCGTAAACCAATAAAAAAGGAGAGAAAAATGGCAGGAGAAGCAATCGGATTAATTGAAACAAGAGGACTTGTAGGATCAGTTGAAGCAGCAGATGCAATGGTAAAAGCTGCAAATGTTACCCTAATGGGACAGGAAAGAATCGGCGGAGGTCTGGTAACTGTACTGGTTAAGGGTGATGTTGGCGCAGTTAAGGCAGCAGTTGATGCTGGCGCAGCCGCAGCTAAAAGAGTAGGGGAGCTGCTTTCAGTACATGTTATCCCCAGGCCGCACCAGGATCTTGATTTGATTTTACCTAGTGAGTAAGTAAGAGAATTGTTAATTAAAAGAGAGGTATTTTAAAGTGGATACCGAAAAATTAATCAGAGATGTAGTGGTTAACGTAATGAAACGGCTGGAAAATGAAGAAGTACCTCAAACCAGGGCTAAATCTAGCCAGATTTCAAATCAGGAAAACAAGGTGAAGGTTTCAGGCAGAAAGGTTGTTTGCGGAGTATCTGTAAGGCATGTCCACTTGTGCAGGGAGCATCTGGAGATACTTTTTGGCAAAGGCTATGAGCTGAGCGAGCTAAGGGAACTTTACAATCCCGGATTTGCAGCCAAAGAGACAGTAACTATAGTAGGGCCTAAACTAAATGCTATCCAGAATGTCAGGGTATTGGGGCCTCTGAGAAGTAAATCACAGGTAGAATTGGCCAAAACTGATTGTGTCATCTTAGGAATTGATGCTCCAGTAAGGCCTTCTGGCAATGTAGAAGGTAGTGCTTCGGCAGTAGTAGTTGGGCCTAAAGGCGTGGTTTACCTAAAAGAAGGAGTAATACGGGCTAACCGCCATATACACATGTGTCCCGATGATGCGCAATATTTTGGCTTAAGCGATAATGATAAGGTGGATGTGAGGATCCCAGGCCCTAAGGGTCTTACCTTTAATAATGTGCAGGTTAGAGTATCAGCGGATTTTAAAACAGAGATGCATGTAGATACAGATGATGCCAATGCTGCAGATATAGTAAACGGCACCTTGGTGGACATAGTGGATGCCTCATGCATTGCACCACTTGAAACGCAGATGGCCGAGAAAAATGGTACCCCACCAAGTATACCTGATGGAAGTTTTGCCGGGGAGATAACAGATACAAATGTTGCCCAAAGCATCAGAAGCAGCATAGCAGGAAAGCAGGACAACCAGCAGCCTTCCGCAAAAAAGATAGTTATTACAGTGGAAAATCTGGATGAATACAAGGATAGCGGGATAAAGCTATCGGATAATGTAATCCTTTCTCCGCTGGCTAGGGATGAAGCTAAGGAAAGAGGTATTAAGATTTATTGATAAAAAGTTTTAAAAAACAGGGGGTAAAATGTGGCTATAGATGAAAAAACCGTTGAAAAAATAGTAAGGAGTGTAGTAGATAACCTGGCTGGCAGCCAAAATGCTAGCAGCTTGAAGGCTTCGTCTATTGCTACTTCTAAAGATGGCTTATTCGACAATATAGAAGATGCAATAAAGGCAGCTAAAACAGCCCAGCAGAAGCTTTCTTCTATGGGAAAAGACATAAGGTATAAGATTGTTGACTCCATAAAGGAAGCCTGCAGGAAGCATGTTGAAAGGCTGGCCAGGATTACAGTAGATGAAACCGAGATGGGAAATTATGAAGACAAGATTTTAAAGGTTCAGGTTTCAATTGACTATTCGGTGGGTCCTGAAGACCTGGAAATAGAAACCTATAGCAGTGACAGCGGGACCCAGACTTTTGAAATGGCGCCCTGGGGAGTGATTGGGACAATAACACCTATGACCAATCCGACGCCTATGATTATAAATAATTCAATAGTTATGATATCAGCAGGAAATTCTATTGTTTTTCTTCCTCATCCAAAGGCTAATAAGTGCACCCTGGAAGCTTTCAAGATTGTGCACCAGGCTATAGTGGATGCGGGAGGACCACCCAACCTTATAACCGCTACCAGGGAAGCGAAAATAAAGAATGTTTCCAATGTTTTCAAAAGCCCGGATGTGGATATGATATGTGCAACTGGTGGTCCTGGAATTGTGGAGCTTTCCATGAAAAGTGGGAAAAAGGCGATTGGTGCAGGTCCAGGCAATCCGCCGGTGATTGTAGATGATACTGCTGATATTGCTAAAGCAGCAGAAGAGATAGCGTTTGGAGCTGCATTTGACAATAATGTATTGTGCAATGATGAAAAAGTAATAATCCTTATGCGCAGTATTGCCGATAAGTTTCTCTCTGAAATTGCCAGGCACAATACAGTAGTCCTTAATGCTGACCAGGCATCTAAGGTTACAGATTTAGTGGTAAAAGATAATGAGATAATAAAAGAACTAATGGGAAAAGACTGTTCGGTTCTCCTTAAGAAAGCAGGAGTAGATGTTGGAGGGCAGCCTAAGCTGGCGGTGTTTGTGGCAGACTCTGAATCGCATCCGCTGGTTCAGCATGAACAGCTTCTGCCGGTGGTTCCTATCCTGCTGGTGGATACTTTTGAGGAAGCAGTGGAAATTGCGGTAAGAGTTGAGCATGACTTTAAGCATACTGCAATGATACATTCAAACAACTTGGAGAGGATAACTAATTTCGGGCAGAGGATTGGCACCACGAATTATATCGTAAACGGTCATTCCCAAAGGAGTGCCGGTAAAGTTTCTGAAGGCGGAACAGCCTGGACTTTGGCTGGAGCAACAGGAGAAGGACATGCTTCACCAAGGACGTTTACCAGGCAGAGGAAGATCACTTTTTACGGTTCCATGAATTTTGTGAAATAAAAACCTGATTTCGAAAGGAGTTCTAACCGATGAATGGCGACGCCATAGGATTAATAGAGACCAGAGGTTTGGTAGGCTCAACTGAGGCGGCAGACACCATGGTAAAGTCTGCCAATGTAAAACTGATCGGCAAGGCTTATGTGGGCAGCGGATATGCAGCAGTTATGGTTTCCGGTGATGTGGGGGCTGTAAAAGCTGCAGTTGATTCAGGAGCTGCGGCAGCCAAGAGAGTAGGGGAAATTATAAGTGTGCATATTATACCCAGGCCTCATCCGGATATAGAAAAAATTATTAGTGGTAAGGCTGTAAGGTCAGGAAGGGGAACTTTCCCCAAGTCCAGAACCCCCAAGCCTAGAGGTGGTTCTAAGGGTAGCAAAAAGGGCGGAAGCTCTAAGGGCAAAAAAAAGAAATAAGGCGGAATTAGCTTATGGAAAAATCTATAGGGATAGTAGAATTCCGGAGCATTGCGATCGGAATAAGCGCTATAGACAAAATAGTTAAGGCATCAGATGTTAGGATAGTTGATGCCAAAACCATATGTCCTGGAAAATACTATATTATTTTTTCGGGCAGTGTTAGTGCTGTCTCTAATTCCATGAATATTATTAGAGAAGAAGAAGAGACGTTTATAATAGATTCAGTTAATATATCCAATGTTTATCCCGAGATATATTCAGCTATGTTTCAGACAGCCAAGATAGGAGATTGGAAAGCAATCGGGGTAATAGAAACCATAACCTCGCCATCTATATTTGCAGCAGCAGATGCTGCAGTTAAAGCAACTTCTATAGATTTAGTGGAGATAAGGGTGGCAAGGGCCCTTGGCGGAAAAAATATGGTAATAATTAACGGAGATGTATCTTCTGTAAACGAAGCCATAAGGGCAGGTATAAGTTATCCGCAAAAAAAAGATTTTTTAGTAGACTACAGGGTAATAGCATCACCGCATAAAGATTTATACAGGGCAATAATGTAGCTATGAAAGTTAACCTAGATTATGGAAGCAAAAAACTGGGAATTGATATTCCCGATAAAAATTTACTTTACGTACTGGAAACCAAACCAGTAGAGCCTATTGCCAATCCCAAACAAAAAATTATTGACTCACTTTACAATCCAATAGATTCGCCGCCTTTAGGGGACCTGGCAGGAAGCAGCCAGGATATCTGCATAGTTATTTCAGATATAACCCGGGCAGCACCCACAAAACTTATTTTGCAGGCCCTGCTTTGCGAGCTGGCTACTTTTGGAATAGGTAGGGATAAGATTACCATACTTATAGCAACAGGGCTGCATAGGCCTAATGTTGGAGAAGAGCTGGAGCAGCTGGTGGGAAAAGAAATCAAGGAAAACTACAGGATTGTTAACCATAATGCAAGGGATAGGAGTTCCTGCCAAAATATCGGCAAGACCAAGAGGGGTACCCCGGTAATTTTAGACAGAGCATACCTGGATGCAGATTTCAGGATACTTACCGGACTGATTGAGCCCCATTTTATGGCCGGATTTTCCGGCGGGAGGAAGGCTATATGTCCGGGCATAAGTTATATGGATATGTTCAAGCATTTCCATGGCCCGCCCATACTGGAATCCCCTAATGCTACAACCGGGTTGCTGGAAGGAAATCCCTTCCATGAGGAAGCAACAGAGATTGCAAAGATGGCGGGTGTAGATTTTATAGTAAATGCAACCATAAACAAGGAAAAACAAACCACTGGCATCTTTAGCGGAGGCCTGGAAGAGGCCCACCGCAGGGGGGCAAAATTCTGTCTCAAATCAAGCCAGTGCAACATAAGAGAAGAAGCAGACATAGTTATAACTACAGGTGGAGGGCTTCCCCTGGATGCTACCCTTTATCAGGCAGTTAAGGGCATGGTGGGCTGCTTGCCTGCAGTTAAAAAAGGTGGAATGATAGTGGTGGCCTCCGAATGCAAAGAAGAGATTGGAAGCAAGGAATTTACAGACCTTCTAACAGGGGAGGAAGACTTAGATAAGTTTATGGATAGGATTTGCAATACAGACTATTTTAAGATTGATCAGTGGGAGCTTGAGGAGCTGGTTAAGGCAAGGGAAAAAGCTGATATTTATTTTTACAGTGATTGTATCCTAAATTGTTCTTACAGCATTCCCCCCAATACATTAAAAACAATTAATTCCATACAGGAAACAATTGGTGCAGGCTTAAAAAAATATGGTGAGAATGCTAAGATTACTGTGATTCCAGAAGGGCCTTATGTGATTCCTGTTTTGGAAGAATAATTTATAACCTTTGTAAATCAAAATTTAAGTTGGATACGGGGACTTTAAACATGGAAGAGAAACAAGTAAAAAAAATAGAAGAAATAGTGGGAAAGGATTCGGCAATAACTGCAGTAGAAGACCGTATTGCCTATGGCTATGATTCAACCAGGCTTGAATATCTGCCTGATATAATTGTCAAGGTTAAAAACACCGAACAGGTAAGCAATATATTAAAATTTGCCAATGAATACAGTATCCCGGTTACACCCCGGGGAGCGGCTACCGGACTTAGCGGCGGCTGCCTGCCGGTTAAAGGGGGGATACTTCTGGTAATGGTGGGCATGAACAAAATTTATGATGTTAACCCTGTGGACTTGCTGGTAGATGTTGAGGCAGGGGTAATAACTGAGGCCGTGGACAAGAAGGCAGCGCCTTTTGGTTTATTTTATCCCCCTGATCCCGGAAGCTTGAGCAGTTCCACTGTTGGCGGTAATATAGCTGAGAATGCGGGAGGCTTGCGGGGCTTAAAATATGGGGTTACCAAGGATTATGTAAATGGAATGCAAGTAGTGCTTCCCACGGGGAAAGTAACCCAGCTGGGCACCAGGACGGTCAAAGGAGTTACCGGATACAACCTTAAGGATTTAATAGTGGGCTCTGAAGGTACATTGGGAGTAGTCACCAGGGCCACCCTTAATCTGCTGCCTATTCCTCCGGAAAGGGCAAGTTTGCTTGCATTGTTTTCAAAGCTTACAGATGCTGCTAAAACAGTAAGGGATATAGTCTCTGAAGGGGTAATTACTTCTACCCTGGAGATTATGGATAATGTCACCATTAATGCCATTGAAGATTATCTGAAAATAGGATTGGACAGAGACACAGGGGCGATGCTGCTGATTGAAGTAGATGGCCAGAAGGGGGCCGTGGAGATTGAAGCAGAAATAGTTAAAAAAGTATGCAAAAAAAACAATGCTACTTCCTGTGAGCTAGCTACTTCTGGCAGGCAGAGAGATTCTTTATGGGCTGCAAGGAGGGCTGCGCTGTCATCTCTTGCCAGGGTTAAGCCTTCAACTATTCTTGAGGATGCTACCATACCCAGAAGCAAGATAGTGGAGCTGGTAGAAGCAGTAAACAGGGTTGCTAAAAAGTACGGGTTGAGGATTGGCACTTTTGGCCACGCGGGAGATGGAAATTTGCACCCCACCATACTTACTGATTTAAGGATAGAAGAGGAAGCTGAAAAGGTTGAAAAAGCAGTGGAGGAAATTTTTGAAGAGACGGTAAAGCTGGGAGGAACTTTATCCGGTGAGCACGGTATTGGGATAACCAAGGCAAAGTACTTAAAGATGGAAGTTCAGCCAGAGGCCTTTGAGCTTATGAAGAGGGTAAAAAAAGCTTTTGACCCTAATAATATACTTAATCCCGGCAAAATGAGTTTTGAATGAAAATAATAATATAGTTAAGGCAGGGCAATGGTTAAAACTAAAAAAACGAATATATCGGCAAAGACAGATGAACTGTTTAACTGCAGCAGGTGCGGAAATTGCCTGGCGGTTTGCCCGGTTTATAAGAATACTTTAGATGAGAGTGCATCTCCCAGGGGCAAGCTCAGCTTAATTGAGGCTTTAAATAATGGGGTAATTGGGGCTACAGGCAGGCTTTCTGAAAAATTATATACCTGTACCCTTTGCAATTATTGCACCAATGAGTGCCCCAGCGGGGTAGCTGTAAAGGAACTGTTTGAGACGGTAAGGCTGGACCTGGTTGACAGCCACAGGTATCCGGAAGTATTGGACATGTTAAAGCAGAGGATATCCAGCGGGAAAAATGTTACTTTTGATACCAATGAGGGAAGGCTGGACTGGGTAAAGCAGCTTCCTGGTAAAAGCGGCCAGAATTTTTTAAAAGAGAGCGCTGAAGTAATATATTTTGTGGGATGCGTTTCATCTTTTTCCCCCAGGACTTTCTCCATACCCAGGGCCATAGTTAAGCTTTTAGAGCATGCGGATATCAACTTCGGGCTTCTAGGGGAAGGGGAATGGTGCTGCGGTTTCCCCCTCCTTAGTTCAGGGATGAGGGATGAGGCTACAGAGCTTGCCAGCCATAATATAGGGAAGGTAGAAGAGGCGGGAGCAAAAACCCTTATAACTTCTTGTCCTACCTGTTTCCATACCTGGAAGGATGAATACCCGGAGATAGCGGGTGGAAAGCGGCCTTTTAAGGTAATGCACATCTCAGAATATTTACTGGACCTGGTAAAGAAAAACAAGTTAAAGCTAAATCCCCTGGATTTGTCTGTAACCTACCATGACCCTTGTGATTTGGGCAGGAATTCAGGAGTCTATGAAGCCCCCAGAGAGTTAATCAAAAGCATTCCCGGCATCAAGTTTGTAGAGCTGGAATTAAACCGTGAAATGGCAAATTGCTGCGGCGGCGGGGGGAATCTGGAATCAATAAATGCACCCCTGGCAGCAAGCATAGCAAGCAATAAGGCAGAAGAAATTATTGGCACAGGAGTAGATGTGGCGGTATCTGCCTGCCAGCAGTGCGAGCGTACCATTGGTACAGCACTGAAGAAGAAAAAAAAGGAATTAAAAAAGAAAATCAAAGTATGGGATATAGCAGAACTTTTGTTAAAAAGTGTTGAATCTAAATAAATGGAGGTAAAAAAATGGAAATAGAAGGCTATAATTTTTTAGAAGGTCTGTATTATGACAAAAACCATTTCTGGGCTAAAGAAGAAGGCGGAAATGTTGTGGTAGGGGCCACTGATTTTTTCCAGAAACTGGCTGGAGACATTGTTTTTATTGAGCTGCCCATGGAAGGTGCAAAAGTGGAACAGGGTAAAAGTTTTTCTTCACTGGAATCAGGTAAGTGGGTAGGAAAGGTCTTTGCCCCGGTTTCAGGGGAAATAGTGGAAATAAACGGAGATTTAGAAGATGAACCAGAACTTATAAATGAGTCCTGCTACGATGAGGGCTGGATAGTAAAGATAAAGCCCTCAGACCTTGATTCCGAGCTGGGAAACCTCATGGAGGCAGGGCCGGAGCTGGAGGAATTCATAAAGAAAGAAGAAGCAGAACATGGGCAAAAAGATTAAGATAGAAGTAGAGCCCATTGGAAAAAGGATTTACCTAAGAGAGCCTGCTAATGGATTGGAGGCTTTAACTGAGAATGGCATAGGCGTAAAATCTGTTTGTGGAGGCAAAGGCACTTGCGGCAAGTGCAGGATAATAATACTGAACCAGAAAGACATACCCTTAAATGCCCAGGAGAAAAAAGTACTGACCGGAGATGAGATAAAGAAAGGGGTAAGGCTTGCCTGCCAGCAAACATTCAGCAGCGATTTAGATATTTATATACCTTCCTCATCACTTACCCAAGAGCAGAAGCTGCAGGTCATGGGCCAGGAAGAAAAAATAGAAGTTGACCCCATGCTGGACAAATACTACCTGAAGCTGGAGCAGGCCACACTGGAGGATATGGCTCCTGATTTTGACAGGGTGAAGGCAGCTTTAAAGAAAGATTGTTCTGCCAGTGCCGAAAATATAGATTTCAGGGTTTTAAAAGAGATGCCCGGTACAATAAGGCAAAACAAATGGGAAATTACTGCAACCCTGAGGGGGAGAGAAATAATTGGTGTAGAAGGTGGAGACAAGGCTGGGAAAAAATACGGGGTGGCAATAGATTTAGGCACCACCAAGATTGCATTACTGCTGATAGACCTTTCCAGCGGCAAGACTGTTGCTAGCAAAGGCATAATGAATCCACAAATTTCTTATGGCGAAGATGTCATGAGCAGGCTTAACTTTGCCATATCAGAAGACGGCAACACCGAAAAGATACAGAAGGCGGCCATAGATGATATAAACAGTGCCTTGGAGGAGTTGTGTAAAAAAGAAGGCATAAAGGCAAGGGACATACTGGAGATGACTGTGGTTGGCAATACTGCGATGCATCACCTATTTTTAGGGCTGCCGGTAAGGCCCCTTAGTTTTTCTCCATTTGTGGCCCTTAGCGGGCAGCCTTTGAATATAAAGGGAAGGGAAGTAGGGATTAACATATCCCCAGGAGCTTATATTTACCTGCTTCCCCCTATAGCAGGATATGTGGGGTCTGACCATCTTGCCATGCTTTTGGCTACCGGCATCCAGGAGCAGAAAGGAAATGTAATTGGGATTGATATTGGCACAAATACAGAGATTTGTCTTAAAACGGCAAAAAGTTTAACCAGCGTATCCACAGCTTCCGGGCCAGCATTTGAGGGGGCCCATATAAAGTATGGGATGCGGGCAGCCCCCGGAGCCATTGAGAGGGTGGTAATAGAGCCTGAAAGCCATAAGCCGGTTATCCAGACTATTGGAGACAGGAAGCCGGCAGGTATTTGCGGTTCTGGAATACTTGACGCTGTGGCTGAGCTTAGGAAGGCAGAGCTTATAAATACCAGGGGGAAGTTTGACCAGGATTCTAAATTTCTCAGCAAGGACGGCAAGGGCAATTTAGAGTACTTGCTAAAAGCCAAGGATGATGGCAGTGAAGCTATTTCCATAAACCAGAAAGATATATCAGAGATACAGCTGGCCAAGGGGGCTATGAGGGCAGGTATAGAGATATTGATGGCAAACGCAGGGATAACTTTTAATAATATAGATAAAATAATTATTGCCGGCGCTTTTGGCTCTTATATAGATCCCAAGAATGTTGTAAATATAGGGATGTTTCCCAATGTTGCAATTAAAAAGATAGTTCAGGTTGGAAATGCAGCTGGGGTAGGGGCCAAAATGGTGCTGATTTCCAGGGAAAAACGGCTGGAGGCTGAAAGGCTGGCCAGAAAAGTAAATTACCTGGAGCTTACCACCCATCCCCAATTTAATGACTATTTTGTAAAAAGCATGCAATTTCCTGAACCTGAGAGTATAATTTGATTCTAATGAATTTGGGTTTTTACAAGAAGAAAAAAAATATTTTCATATTAACCATCTCAATACTTTTAGCAGTGTTGATTTTGTTGATCATGTCGCCAGCTATTGGCTGCAAGGTTATAGAAATGGGAAATAATTTAACCGGAAACCAACAGCAGGCCGGAGATCTTGCCGGTAAGGATAGTTGGACAGTAGGAACGGATGCTTCTTATCCCCCCTTTGAATTTTTAAACAAGGAGCAAAATATTGAAGGATTTGATATTGATATTATAAACGAGATTGCCACAGATATGGAAAAGGAAGTAACTATTGAAAATATTTCCTATGATGCTTTATTTACCAATTTGCAGGAAGGGAAAATAGATTTAATAATTTCAGCCATTACTGTCATGGGGGATAAAAAGGACCAGGTTGATTACAGCCAGCCTTATTATGTACTTGAGTATACCCTTTTGGTTTTAAGCGATACAGAAATAAAGCTAAAAGAAGAACTTGCCAATAAGGAAATAGGGATCCTGGATATTGCCAGGGAGAGCCTGGGTGAGGATATGCTTTCAAATTACAGGATACAGCCTTACAAGGATATAAAGGTAATGTCAGAGGATTTAAGGAATAAGAAAATTGACGGGGCCCTGGTTTCAATTCCCATAGCGGTAAACCTTTTGGGGGAAGTGGAGAAACCTTATAAAATAATTGAGGTATTTGAGTCAAACAAAAAATTTGTTATAGCGCTGAGGAAAAATTCAGGAGTGCTGGAAGAAATAAACGAAGCTATTGAAGATATGCATGAAAACAACACTTTTGGGGAGATCTATGATAAGTGGTTTTCTCTTAACTGATTTTTTGCTTAGTTTTTTGGTAAATTGTTAACCAGTAATGTTATAATATTTACATATTATTATCACTATAGTTATTAGGGGGAAAACATGCTAATAGTTGGCGAAAATATTAGCGTTGCTTCGCAAGCAGTGTCAGATGCTATTAAGAACAGGGATGCAGGTCCGATAGTGGATATGGCCAAAGAGCAAAAGGAAGCAGGAGCACATTATGTGGATGTAAACATAGGCCCTGCAACTAAAAAAGGCGATGAGCTCATGCAGTGGGTGGTAAAAACTATCCAGGCAGAAGTGGACGTCCCTTTAGCTTTGGACACCAAGAATGTTGAGGCTATTGAGGCTGGACTTGAGGTGCACGAAGGCCAGGCAATGATTAATTCTGTTACCGGGGATAAGGATAAGCTGGATGCTCTTATGCCTCTTGCTGCAAAATATAATAGCAAGATTGTAGGGATTGCCTTAACCAAGAAGGGTGTTCCCCCCGATGTTGACAGCAGGGTGGAGATTATAATGGATATAGTAAATTCTGCCATGGAGCATGGGTTACCTTTTGAGAACCTGTATTTGGATCCGGTGGTATTGCCGGTGGCAGTATTGCAGGAACAGGTACACAACTGTATAGAGGCGGTAAAAGTGTTTAAGCAGTTAGAGGAGCTTATGGGATTACCTGAGTCTCCAAGGACTATAGTGGGGCTTAGCAATGTCTCGCAGTCTTCACCGCCTGAGCTAAAAAGCCTGCTTAACCGGACTTATCTGGTAATACTTCTTAGCAATGGCCTGGATGCGGCGATAATTGATCCCCTGGATGAAGAGATGGTAAAAGCGATTAAGACTTTTGATATCCTTACTAACAGGATTTTATATGCCCATTCTTACCTGGATAGATAAATAAAAAATGTGATTGCAAAATATTATACTTTTATGATATATTGGGTTTGGAGGAGAGGTTTTAAGAAGTGGCGTCCAGGCTTTTTAAAAGATACTCTCCTCCTTTTTTTATGCCTTGTTTTCGTATAATCCTTTATACTATTTAGTATAAAAGTATTAACAATTATTATAATATATAAATTAATATAGTTTGTCAAATAATATTAATGTTTATTGTGATTATTAAAATAATATTTGTATTAATATTTATGGATATACTTTTGGGATAGTTTAAAAACATACAGGACAGTAAATTCAGACTCTTAAGTTTAGGGAAAGAACAGTGGTTGAGAAAATAATATATTTCATTACCAATATTGGGTTTGATCCTGTTTATTCTGTACTGGGTTTAATTTTATTAATAGGTGGGATTATAATTTTGGTAAGGGTTATGATATCCAGAAGAAGGATAAAGAAATGGAAGCATGTGATAAAATCTTCTAAATATGATAAGGAAGATTAAGGAAAAAAAGAAAAAATCAGTGATTCAGACATAAGAAAAATATAGCTAAAAACCCCACTAAATAAGCCTGGCTAAAAATAATTTTACTATGAATTCAAAAAATATCTTAATATTTATTGAAATCTGGATATATATAATATATAATATTACCAGATGGAAGATAAATTAACCGATGACAAAATTAGAAAGATAATATGGGGACTAGATCTTAGAAGAGACAAGCTTCAAAAAAAGCTCTCCTACCCTAAAGGCATGATAGAAGGGTGCTTGCATGTAATTTATAAAAAATGTGGAAATCCAAACTGCAAATGCGCAAAAGGTAAAAAACACGGTCCCTACTGGGCCTTATCTAAAAAAGAGGACGGCAAGCGGAAATTAACTTACCTGGTAAGAGCCGGTGATATAAATAGAGTAAAAAAATACCAGAAATATAACAAGAGACTTGCATCTATTAGAAAAATAAACGAGAAAATATTTTACTGGCTTAAAATCTTAAGAGATAGGCACAGTTTCTCTTATGAAAAATAAATTAGCCATATTTAAAAAGAACAAACCTAAAGTAGTAGCAGCACTAAAAGAGGGAAATACCGGCTATGTGGCTGAGAGCAGGTGGAGTTTTGCTGATAAATTTTTTGCATTTCTTATCT
>CAYREF010000037.1:14218-18394 GCA_964423265.1 uncultured Actinomycetota bacterium | reverse complement strand
AAATAGATTTTATCCTAAACAAAATGAAGCATATGAGGTAAAAATTAGCCCTACTGAAAGCCATATCCGGCCTATTCAAATAAGATATTTGAAAGAATGGGCTAATCTTAAAATAGAAATTAGGTCCGAATTTGGTTGATTTTTTAGCTTGGCTTTAATACTATTGTAGAAATTGGCAATTTAAAAAAAAGCTATGGCAAAGATAGGAAGAAATGATCCATGTCCCTGCGGAAGCGGCAAAAAATATAAGAAATGCTGCGGGGTCAAAAAAGAGATAACAGAAATGGGCAAATACAGGTATGACCGTTACCTGCAAATAAGAAATTCCGCAACCCAGAAAATTTATGAAATAGCAGAGAAAGAAATGGATTGTTCCCTGGATGATTCTCTGGGATACTTTTACCAGAACCTACTCCTTGATGTAGATGAGCAAGCCCCACCAAGGGATGAGGAACTGTTTGACAGCATTTTAGGCCATACGGGAATGCAGCTAATGGTTTTTGGTTTGCCTATTGAATCTGTCCTTAAAAGTAATCCTGACAGCATATCTGACTGTTATTTTTGGAAGTACTGCCTTAACCATTTTGAAAATCTGTTCAGTGAGGATGAAAAAAAGTTCATGGAAAGTTTAGAACAGGGCTTTTGCGGGTTTTTTAAGGTAATAGATATAGAAGAATCCATCAACAATTATCCTGTAGTTCTGGCAAGGGATCTTCTAGAACAAAAGACCTTTAGGATTGTGGACCGTATGCTGGCAGAACAGGTTGTAAAGCATGACATAATTTGTGGAATTGCCTGCCCCTATGAAGACAACCACCATATAATGGAAGGATCTGCCCCCGTATCGATTTCTCTGGAATACCAGAACTTAATAGAAATGTTGATAGGGGACTACTGCAGGGATTTAAAGAAGAAATATAAAAAATATTTAACAAAGAATATGCGGTACTCTAAAGTTTTAAATCTTTTCCCTGCAATTCTTTTTTTAGTAGTATTGGACTACTGTTATTATCTCAATAATTTGCCTGAGCCTAAAATGGTGAACCGGGATAGGGAGGAAATAAGATTCTCTGTTTCAAAATACAGAATAAAGGACCGGAAATCAACAGAGAAAAAAATCTTGGCTTTAGAGGGAATGGAGCTAGTGGAAAAAGACAATAAAAAAACAACTATTCACTGGTTAAACCAGGAAAATACCATACTTGGAACAGCCTATATCAAAAAGAAGGAAATTTCTTTCGAAACCAATTCAATTGGGCGCCTGGAAAGGTGGAAAAAACTTGTCTCCGGCATTCCTATGGAGCTAAAGGATACCGAGTTCACCAGCCTGGAAGAATTAAAAAACCGGAGCCGTACAAAAGAAAGGGCAAGCCATGAGCAAAAAAAGCTGGACATTCCTGAAAAGGAATTCAAAGAGTTTGCTCTAGGATGGTGGGATAAACATTATGAAGACTGGATAAGCAATAGTATTCCTGCTTTAGATGGCCTATCACCAAAAGAAGCTGTCAAAGATCCCGACAGAAGGCAGGAAGTAAAAAGATTGATAGACGGATATGAAAATCATGCTCTGAAGGAAAAGAAAAAAAATACCTCCCAAAATCTCTACAAGTACTTTGATGCGGATGAAATCCGCAAGAGGCTAGGAATTAAAGAATAAAATGTTGGCATTTTTAAATCCTTCTACATTTAGGTAACTTTTATGCAACCCTTTTGCTTAATTTAGTGCCTGGGCTTTACTAGGCTAGCCAAGTAAAGCCTTTAGGCCTATATAGGATACTCTTTTTTATTTTACGGCACAAAACCTGCTATATTTATTAACCTAAAAGAAAAATAAAAATGTGGCATTAATTAAAAAATCTCCACAATATAATAGAATTCTCCCATATAAGGGATTATGGAGTATCCCGGGTGCCCTGCTACATGTAAGCAAGTTTTGAGTTTTCCTTGCCAGCAGTAAAAAAACGGAAAAAAAGGAATAAAAACTATTCTTTTTTATATCCAACCTTGCCTTATTGGTGCCCAAAATCCAAACTTAATGCCCCAGGGTTTTGCTGTATGCCTTAAGGGTTTTTCTAGCATTTCTACTGTAAAAACTAAAGGTATACGGAACAGTTAGATAAGCTGTTGTAGATAAACTTTTACCTCTAGCTAACCGGGTGTTGCTCTTCTTAAGAAATAGCTAATAGAGGCTCACCAAGGGGGAGTTTAGTCATCCCATATGGATTATTCCATTGAGTTTACTTTTGGGTTTAATAGGAAAGCTTTGCATAGTAGATCTATTTTATAGACTGATTCAACAAACTATTTCAATCGAGCTGGTTAATGTAAAAAACATAAGAGATATAAGAGGTGGGAAACTTAATGAACCTAACCACCACAATGTACGAGAGTAAAGCGGGTATCCAAAAGATTTATTTCCATCTTGATAGACTAATATTCCTAAAAATCCTTTAATATTTTATTATATCTATTCAGTACTTTTGTTATCTCAAATTTCTCATTTATTTTTATTACTGGAGTCAACATTGATTCTATCTGCTTATTCAAGTTTTCCAAGGATTTTTTATTTAATCCCAGGTTATATTTAAAGTTACCAGTAAAGCTCTCATCTTCTAATTTTTTTCTAAAAATTTTAATAAAATCTGGATCTTTGAAATCAAAATAACTTTCGGATATGTACCATAAATCATAAAAATCTCTTATCGCTGGTTCTCTTCTTGTTATAGCTGCCTTCATTTTTTCTGCTACTGCTTCTTTTATAGATAAACATGTTATTTTATTGCTTGGAACCAAGTCTTCCCCGGTAAATGGATCTTTGTAAAAGTGTTTTACTGTATTTTGAACTATTTTATCAATGGGAAATTGCCGTAAAGAAATTTCAAGTTTTATACTCTCATATTTTTCCGTTATTACTGAAGGATAATTAATATAGAAAACGTATTGTTGTGAATTATTAAATCCTTCACCATTGGTATTAGGGCTTCTAAGATTTAGTTTTTTTAAGAAATCAGGCATTTTAGTTTTTATCTGTTTCATGTTTATTGATCTTGCTCCTCTAGAATTCAAATGAGCATTAGGGATAAAAGTAAAATCAATATCTTCACTTAGCCTGTTATAATTAAAGTATATTTTATTTAGTAATGTACCTCCTTTAAATACAATTTTTTTGCTAAGCATTGAATTGATATTATTTAAAATAATTGTTATATAATAGTCCTTTTCTATAATTCCAGGTCTAAAAGCAAATTGGCTGGATAGAAATAGAATTATGTCTCTTAATTTTCCCTTATTCATTTATAATCAGCTTCCACTCATTGTTTAATTTTCCCCTTCTTGATTGATTTTCAGGGTTAAATACTATGAATGTTTTATCTTCTGCTATAATGTCTTTTAACTTTGCTATTTGTTTATCTGCATAACCAACACTATCTAAAAGATAACCTGCCCTTTTTAGAACTGCTCTTGAAGGATATTTTACCAAGTATTTTCTGAATTTTTCTAGATTTACTTTTTTAATGTTTTCCTTAAATATACTTTTCATATTTTTAAAAGAACCGGGAAAATTATAAATAAAGTCTACCAATGTTCTTTCCTTATCACTGATATTGACTTCTTCATCTTCTATTTTTATTTTTTTAATCCCATAATATTTCTTTTCACTTATCTTAACTGCTTTAAACCTTATATTTCCTATTGTCTTATTTATAGATTTTTGAGTATTTAAAATATAGATGATTTGGGGAATCTGTTCAGTAAATCCCCAGTAATTGTACATGGTGAAGTAACCAATGTAATAAGGGATGCCACCCATCCAATATTTAGCAGTGATAAATTCATTTGGTGTCCATAATTGATTTGGTGCTTTTATAGGGACAATGAAATATTTACCCCTTTCGATTTGTAATAAGCGGCCTTTTCTTTTTAGGTTGCTTAGTATATTGTTTGTTTTTATAACATTTTTAAATAGCTTTAAGGTAAAATCGCGCGTAATAATTCTCTGGTTTTCGAATTCGGCCCTTGATATTAAATATATTTCATCCTTTGATAAACCTTTATATTGTATTAGATTATTATTAATGTATATCATTTTAATTAATATTGAATATTGATATTTACTTAAACGAAATACATTGTAATCCCATATAGTTTTTTAGTCAAATTTTATAGGATATTTAT
>CAYREF010000037.1:3720-14118 GCA_964423265.1 uncultured Actinomycetota bacterium | reverse complement strand
TTTATAGGATATTTATCTTATTTAAGCCCTAGGTTGTTACAAATGGTTTTCCAAGCTAGAAGTAAAAAAATGCAAAGGAAAGGATAAAAATCTGCCCTTTTTTTATATCCAACCTTCCCTTATCGGGCCTAAAATCTAAACTTAATGCTTCAGGGCTTTGCTGTATGCTTTAAGGGTTTTTCTGGCATTTTTATCCCAGCTAAACCTGGAAGCCTGCTTTATAGACTTAGATGATAGTTTCTCTTTTAAGCTGCTGTCCTCTAATACGCTCATGATAGCCGATGCCAGCCTGCCAGTATCTTTGGGGGGAACCAGGATGCCTGCACCGCCCACCACTTCAGGCAGAGAAGATGCATCAGATGCTATAACCGGAAGCCCGCAGCTCATTGCCTCTAAGGGCGGAAGCCCAAACCCTTCAAATACTGAAGGGTAAACAAAAAGTTCAGCCTGGTTGTATAGCTGAACCAGGTCCCTGTCCTCAACTCTGCCCAAAAAGAGTATATCCTCCCTGTAGGGGCTATCCTCTCTTTTCTGGTAGGTAGCTTCGCTTTTCCAGCCCGTCCTTCCAACTATCACTAGTTTTACATTAGTGCCGTATTCTTCCCGCAGGACATTATAGGATTCAATTAAGGCAACATAGTTTTTCCTGGGCTCAATGGTGCCCACAGAAAGGATGTATTTTTTGCCGGCATTATACCTGTCCGTGATGCTTTTATCTGTATCTTCTTTTTTTAGTTTCCTGAATATTTTCCCCGCAGCAGGATAGATTACCTCAATCTTTGATGGATTGATGGAAAAAAAATTAACTATGTCGTTTTTAGTACTTTCTGATATGGCGATCACCTTTTTGGCCCTTCTGGCATTGTTTCTTACTTCTTTGGTGTATTTTTTTATAAACCAGCCAAAATTAAACTCAGGAAACCTCACAAAGGCAAGATCATTTATGGTAAGCACAATATTGCGGTTTAGGGTGGGGGAAACCAGGAAATCAGGAAAATGCATTACCTCTGCCCTGGCTCCTAAAAATTCGTAAGGCGGAAACCTGAAGAGATCCCAGTATTTTAATTTCTTTTGGGTGGTGGGATACAGTTTGAGCTTAACTTTTGAAGCCGGGTATCCTGCTGTAAGCTCTCTTGCTATGCTCATGTAATCACTGGTTAGATACCGCCCAGTAAGCAGGTAAGAGTTAACATTATCAATTTTTAACAGGTTCTCTACCAGATTAAAAATATACCTGCCCGCCCCTATGTCCTGGCCGTGGTTTACAAGGGTGGAAATGTCTATCCCTATTTGCATTTTAGCTTCCTAATTTGTCAATAAAATTATGGACAGACTGCTGCTCATATTCTAGCTTTGAGTGGAGCATGCTCCTTACCTTGTCAATTTCTATCCTGAATTTGGTTTTTTCTAAATTCTCCAGGTAAAGGATATATTCTTCATACTTCCTATTCCCTATAATTGCATACAGCCTCTGGTAAGTTTTAGAAAGGTTGGTTATAGAGTAGGTGGGAACATTCTCCACAAAATCAAAAAAGTTTAGCTCTCCCCAGCAGTATTTCAGTATGTCCTCATCAAAGATTTTCCTGGCCATCTGGATGTTTATCCTGTGTTTCTTAAGATGTTTTTTGCTTCTTCTAAAATCTTTAAGTATTTTTTTGGCAATAGGCTTTAAGTTCTTATCCCTTAAATTCTTTTTCTGTATGTTTGCTTCAATATTTGTAACCCTATCTAAGTTGTGTTTTTCGGCATTCTTGTAGCAGGTCTTTAAGAGGTTAAGCTTTTCATAATAGTACCTATTTTGAAATCCTGTTTCAGCGCTCCTGAAGCTGTAGGCATAACGGTGGTAGCATATTGCTGAAGGGCAGGACCTGAACCTAAATCCATACAGGTTAGCCCTGTAGCAAAAGTCAATATCTTCATAAAACAGGAAAAAGGTGGGATCAACCTTTCCCACCACTTCTCCGGAAAAAGCTTTTCTCTTAAGGAAGGCCGAAGTAAAGGAGAGGCCGAAAATATTTTCTTCCAGGTTATACTGGTCCAGGTCAAGCTGGCCAATTCCCTGGTAGCCGATATAGTAGGACTTGTCAAGGTAAGTGCCAACACTTTCAATAAAATCCTTCATGTAGTAAAACTTTATTTTAGGGGCCAGTCCAATATATTCACTGTCAAGATTTTTCATGGTCTCTATAAATTCGGCTACCGCCCTCTTGTTGTAGACAACATCAAAGTTTGAAATCAGCACGTACTCGCTGTCCACATGGTCTAAAGCCTTATTGATTGCCCCTCCCAGTCCCAGGTTTTCGGTGGACTTGATGACCTTAAGGCCGCTGAATTCCCTCCTAATGGCAGAAAGCACATCGTTTTTGCTATTATTGTCAAAAATTAAGATTTCTATATTCTGGTAAGTCTGGATTTTAATGGATTCAAGGCATTCCTTCAGGCATTCATAGCTTGAATTATAATTTACAATCAGCACGGTTACCTTGGGGTTTTCGGGAGGCTTTTTTTCCTTTTCAAAATCCCTGGGGACAATATCTTCTGTTTTTAGGTTAAGCAGCTTCTTTATTTCCTTATCATATTCATCCACAGTTTTTTCCCAGTGGAAGTTCTTGGAATACTGGTAGGCATTCTGGCCCATCTGCTTTCTTTTTTCTCCGTCTTCTATAAGGGTTTTAAGCTTGTCTATAAATTCAGCCTGATTTTCTACAATAAAGCCGGTCTTTCCATTCTCTGCCACCTCGGGATGGGCTCCAATATTGAAGCTTATTGTAGGGACCTTAAAGCTTTGGGCCTCAGCAATGGGCAAGTCAAAGCCTTCCCATTTAGAGCAGGTAATGTAAATGTCGCTTGCCTTGTAAATCATGGGCATCAAGGCGGCCGGGGCATTCCTTATAACTAAAAGTCCCTGGTTTCTCAGCAGAGCTTCATCATTCTGGGTTCCGTATCCTACAGCAAGAGTTTTTACATTGTTATACATCCCGCTAATATGGGTATGTATGTGTATGAGTTCATCAACGCTTTTGTATGGCTGGTTGGTAATATTGAGCCTGCCCACAAATAAAAGCAGGATATCTTCTGGCGCCAGCCCAATGTCCTGCCTGAACTGCTTCACTCTCTCTATCCCGGGAATCTCATCCAGCCTGTAGTGGTTGCAGCCATTATAGATATAGGTTGCATTTTTCTTTAGGCTGTCTGGAAGGCAGCTAAGCAGAAATTTGGATACCGTTATAATCCTTTCTGCATTCTTAAAATAAGAGAGGTTCTGGCTTATTTGCTGGTACTTATAAAAAAGTTTCCTTTTAAAAGGCATGCCTTCGGTTGATATTATTCCGTGGTCTACTACTAAAACAGGCTTGTCCAGTTTTGGTATTAGGCTGTAAAAAGGAAAAGACTGGATTACAAACAAGTCAATGTCCCTCTTATTAAAGAAGGGCACCAGCTTTCTTATCCACCTTTCATAAATTATGGGGTTTCTAACTGGCCTCACATAGGGGAGGGTAGTTATATCATAAGATCTCCGGCTGGTAAAGGTCTCGTCATGGTAATTACAGAAAACCTCGGTATGGTAGCCTTTTTTTGCCAGCCCGTCTGCCAGCATGTCTACCACCAGGTCAACCCCGTGGCCTTTTATCATCCTGTCTGTAATGAAGGCAATATTTATTTTGCGCATAACCTGAATTTTTATATCAATTTTTTATATTCTACATTAGATGTAATTTAAAATAAATTGTTTGCCCTGATTTATTTGGATATCTTTAAAAATCTTATTTGTCCAATCAATAAAATGGTTTAGGGTTGCTTTACTGGTTAAAATACCTATAACCAAGCAAAGCTTTAACCTCCGCATTCAGCATCGTCTCCTAAAAGTATTTCTATTCCATGGGGAAGCGGCCTGTAAATAGCCTCCAGTCCATCTTTTACCCCTTTAATGCTTCCGGGTAAATTAATAATTAATGTCTGGCCACAAATTCCGCTTATTCCCCTGGATAGGATTGCCCGGGGGGTCTTTTTCTGGCCCTCTGCCCTTATAATTTCTCCAAACCCAGGCACCTGTTTTTCAATTACGGCCCGGGTTGCCTCAGGGGTAACATCGCGGGGAGAAAAGCCGGTGCCACCGGTAGTAATGACCAGGTTAGCAATTTTATTTTTACAAATAACCAACAGCTTATCCCGGATTACTCCCAGCTCGTCAGGGACAATGGCGTATTCTGCGATTTCCCATCCCTTTTGCTTGAAAAAATCTAGTATATATTTTCCGCTTCTGTCTTCCCTTTGCCCCCGGTATCCCTTATCGCTTACAGTTATAATTGCTACCTTTAATTTAGTTTCCATAAAATACCCTTACCTCGTCTCCAGTTTTAATATTGCCTGTATTTAAAACCCTGCAGAAAACCCCTTTTTCCGGCATTATACAATACCCCATAATATAGTAAATATTGCAGGGATTTGTGCATTCCTTCCCAATCTGAGTTACTTCTAGCTTGGCTGTCCCCACCACAATGGCATCTCCCACTTTTATTTTATCAAAATCAATTCCGGATACAGTAATGTTTTCAGCAAAATCCCCGGGTTTTGCATCAACACCTTTTTCATTTACCTGCTTAATTGCTTCAAACGGAAGCAGGCTAACCTGCCTATGCCAGTTTCCCCCATGGGCATCTCCCTTTAAGCCCAGGCTAACTATTTCAGCTTCAGCTACTGGCTTTTTTTTCTTGCCCTTGCTGCCGCTAATATTGATGGATATTATTTTACCGTCCATGAGTGCCTCCCGTTTTCTCCATAAGCTTAATTTGACTAATTTCTAAATCTTTGGATAAAGCCTTGCACATATCATAAATATTTAAAAGGGCCACACTAACCCCGGCCAAAGCTTCCATTTCTACCCCGGTCCTGTCAAAACCCTGCACAGTAGATATTGCTTCTATATTGTTTTTATCCTTATTTATCCTGAATTCAATATCTATTCCGGCAAGCTTTATCTGGTGGCATAATGGTATAATTTCCCAGGTCTTTTTAGCAGCCATTATGCCTGCTATTTTTGATGCTGCCAGGACATTGCCTTTTTTTATGCCGCCCCCAGCAATTTTACTTATTATTTCCCCGGTTAGCCTGATAGACCCGCTTGCTCTGGCTCTCCTTAAAGTCTCAGGCTTTTGGGCTACATTTACCATTTTCACATTGCCACTCTTGTCCAAGTGGGTAAAATCTTTTTCCATGTTATCCCCCAATCTGGTTCATATAAACTTGATCTGTTGAGCTTTGTTTTCTGTTTTTAGGCTTATTCTTAACAAAATCAGATATACTCTTTCCGATTTCTTCATTGCTTAAGCCATCCCGCAACATTTTCCTAATATCCAGGCCCCCTCCCGAATACAGGCACAAGGAAAGCTTTCCTGTAGAGGTTAGCCTAATTCGGTTGCAGCTCTGGCAGAAGTGGCTGTGGTTTATTATAAAGCCAATACTGCTCCTGTTTTGCCTGTCTGTATAATATATGGCGGGCCCATTTCCCTCTATATTTTCCTCTTTATAATATTTTCTGTGTCTTTTTAAAATTCTGAAAACCCTGGCAATTCCATTGTTTTTTGCATATCCGGCACCAGGGTAGCTGCCCAGGGGCATCTCTTCTATAAACCTTACTCTTACCGGGTACTGTTTGCTTAGCCTGGCAAACCCTTCAATACCGCCGGCGTCCAGGAAATGGCTTATCACCACATTTATCTTTACCTTAAAGCCAATTGAAGTTGCCAGGTTCAATCCTTCCAGTACCGTATCCAGGTTGCCGCCCCTGGTAATTTTCCTGTATTTTTCCCGGTCCAGGCTGTCAATGCTGATATTTATTCCCTTAACTTTGGCTTTTTTCAGGCTGGGTAAGTAATTTTTTAGCAATGTTCCATTAGTGGTGAGAAAAACCTCTTTTACTCCATCTACCTTTCCCACTTCCTCTATAAGCCGGGTAACCCCCTCCCTTAGTAGAGGTTCACCCCCGGTAACCCTTATTTTTTCAATTCCAAGTTGGGCAAAAATTTTAACAGCCCTGATTATTTCCTCGTAGGTGAGCAGTTCCTCTTTTCCCACCAGCTGGATGCCATTTTCAGGCAGGCAATAAATGCATCTTAGGTTACACCGGTCAGTAACCGATAAGCGCAGGTAATTTATTTTTCTTTTGTATCTATCAGTTATCATATTATTTATCAAATAAATGTATTGAGCTTGCCTTTATGCCGCAAAAGACCGGGGAACCCTGTTTTAAATTAAGCCTGTTTATTGAATTTTTGGTCACAAAAGAAACCAGGTTAAAACCACAATCAACCAGGACTTTCTGAAAGATGCCAAAATTCTTTATCTCATATACATTGCCTTTAAGCAAATTAAGGGCTGAGCTTTTAGTTTTCAAACCGTCTGTGTAAATAATCACATCTTCGGGCCTGATTGCAACCATGACCCTTGAGCCCTCTTTTTTATTGCCCGCCGCAAAAATATTGGAACTGCCATTTATCCTAATCCTGCACACATTTTCCCTGTTTTCGGCTATTTCTCCCTCCACCAGCGTTTCCACACCCACAAATTTTGCCACAAATTCATTTACCGGCTTCTGGAAAATTTCATCCTTTTGCCCAAATTGTTCAATCCTGCCTTTGTTTAATACCGCGATGTAATCAGCCAGGACCATGGCTTCATTCCGGTCATGGGTAACATAGATTATGGATTTGCCAAACTCCTTAAGCAAACCAAACAGGTCACCCCTTAAATCTTCTTTTGAAACCTGGTCAATATTGGCCAGGGGCTCATCTAAAAGCAGCAATTGGGGGTCCAGAATCAATGCCCTTGCCAGGGACACCCTTTGCTTTTCTCCTGATGAGAGGTTCCTAGCATCCCTTTTTAAAAGTTTTTGCAGGCCCAGCCTTTCAACATAATAGTAAAACTTATCTTTGACCTGGCTGAATTCAATTTTCCTAAATTTTAGCCCCATCACCAGGTTGCCCCAAACCGTATGGCCGAACAGAAGGGGTTCCTGGAATGATGCGGCCATCTTTTTTCTAACCGCAGCCTGATTGGATTTGCCGGTAATCTTTTGGCCTTCAAACAGAATGCTGCCTGCATCAGGCTTTTCTAAAAAATTTATTATCTTGATCAGGGTTGATTTGCCGGAGCCGTTTGGCCCGATTATGGTTAAAATTTTGTTGGTTTCTACAAATAAATTGCCTATTTCCAGGGAAAAATTTTCATAGGATTTTTCCAGGCCCCGGGCCTCTAGGATTTTGGAAACCATCTAATACCTTCTTTCTGCTGGATTAAGGTTAGCACAAGGTTAACGGTGAAGGTTAGCAACAGGAGAATAATCACCAGGGCAATGGCTACAGTAAACTCGCCCATTCTTACCATTTGTACAGTAGCAGTGGTAAGCACCCTGGTCTGGCCCTTAATATTTCCGCCCACCATAATGACTGCCCCAACTTCTGAAATTATGCCCCCGAAGCCAGCCATAACTGCTGCCAGGGCCGGGAGTTTTGCTTCCTTTAGAATTGTAAAGAAAACCTGGAACCGGCCAGCTCCCAGGGATAGCGCTTGCTCCTTTAATTTGGGGTTTACCTGGGCTACGGCGGCAAGGGTTATTCCGGCAATTATGGGGGAGGCAATAATTACCTGGGCAACAACCATGGCAGCAGGCGTATACATGATATCCAGAAAACCCAATGGGCCACTCCTCCATAAAAGCATGGCTACCAGCAACCCTGCAGCAACTGGCGGCAATCCCATGCCAGTATTAATTATGGCTACTACCACCTTTTTGCCGGTAAACCTGTTTAATCCCACCAGTATTCCTACCGGCATTCCTAAAAGCATGGAAATGGCTACTGCCGTTCCCGATACCCTGATAGTCAAAAATAGTATCTGGTATACTTGCCTGTCTGCGCTGAATATTAATTTTAATGCTTCTTTGATTCCTTGAAAAATTATATCCATATCTATTTGGTTAATTTATGACATCTGGGTAAAATAATGGCTGGCCATATTTTTCTGTCCCGTAATTTCTAATGATCTCCTGGCCTTCGGGACCCCTTATAAAATTGACAAAGGCCTCCGCTCCCTCAATGTTTATGTCAAGATCAGGGAAAGTCTCAGGATTTACAGGGATAATTCCATAGGGATTAAATAAAATATCTCCGCCTTCTACCAGAACAACCAGGCTTAAGCTTTCCTTAAGCGAAAGATAGGTTCCCCGGTCAGTTAGAGTGTACGCCCGTTTTTCATCTGTAATGCGCAAAGTGCTTCCCATGCCCTGACCGCTTTCAATATACCAGTTTCCCGCAGGTTTTATTCCAGTTTCCTCCCAGATCATTTTTTCCTTCTGGTTGGTTCCTGAACCATCAGCCCGGGATACAAAAAGGCTTTTTCCGTCCCTGATTTTAATAAAAGCACTGGTACAGGGTTCTCCCTTTATATCTGCAGGGTCATTTTTGGGTCCCACCAGGACAAAATCATTATGCATTACTGCCTTCCGGTAAAGGCCATAGCCCTCTGAGACAAATTCCTCTTCTGCTTCCTCTGAGTGGACCAGCAGTACATCTGCTTCCCCCCTTCTGCCCATGGCCAGGGCTTCCCCTGTGCCAACCGCAATGGGTTTTACCTTAAAATTGGACTGTTTTTCAAATTCGGGCAAAAGCGCATCAAGCAGGCCGCTATCATAGGTGCTGGTGGTAGTGGCAAGTATTACCTGGCTTCTATCTTGGCTGCAGGAAACCAGTGCCATGTTCATAATCAATAAGAGGGAGGCAAGAAAACTGATAAGGATTAAATGGTGGATTTTTCTTTTTGGCTTAAGATCCACTGCTTGCCCTTTCTTTATCAATAATTAAAAAAGCCAGCAAGATTTTGCTGGCATAATTTGTTTCCATGCTAACTGCAAAATCTCCTTTCCAAACGGGAGGCTAATCCGTTTCCAAACTAACCCTGCCGCCCAACCTCCATAGCTTTGCCTTAGGAAAAATCAGGTCGGAGACTAATATTTAATTTTTAGTATTTAACCTTAGATTATACAAAAAAATGAGGCCAGAGCAAGGGGATTTGAAAAAAGAAATTCATCAGCTTCTACTAGATTAATCCCAAAAAGCCGCTAAAAGCGGATTATTTATGGCAGGATAAAGAGGAAATCACTGGTAGGCAGTATAAAGATTGAAAACCGTAAATGTTTTAATTAAAAACCCTTTTAATTTCTTTAACCTAAAAGTTCCTATTGCAGGCCAGTTTGGCCCGCCATAAATTTTTTATTTTCGGAGAACATGTGCAATTATATTTCTGAGGTTAAACAGAGAGTAGAGCGGAATATTTAGTAAATCCCCATCGAGTTTAAGATTTAAAGGGGATGTCCTTATTGCCAGCGTTGGCATATATTTTTTTCGGTAAACTCCTAAGCTCTTCGCCTTAGGGTTTTTTCCCGATTTTACTTCTAAAGGGAAAATATTGTCCTTTAAATCAAAAACAAAATCAACTTCAGCAGTTCTCCCTGAAGTCCAATAATAAATATTCTTTATTTTTTCTTGGGATGACAATTCTTGAAGAACATATTGCTCTGTAAGTGACTCATTAAATAATTCGAATAATTCATTTTTTTTAATAATTACTTCTGGCGGGACTTTACCTAAAGTCCTCAGTAAACCAATATCAAGATGGTAGATTTTAAATGATTTTAAATCCTCATAAGCCTTAAGCGGAAAAGCGGGTTTTTTCAGCCTTCCAACTTTCCTGATAAGTCCACTGTCAAAAAGCAGCAGAAGAGCTTCTTCAAAATCCCTTGCCCAGGCACCTTTTCTTGCCAAACCATAAATAAATTTTTTATTTTCTTTTGCTAACTGAGAAGGAATGCTGTTCCACAAATATCTCATTTTGGTAACTGTACTTACATGGGAATGCTTTGAAAAGTCTTGTTCATAGCTATCCAGTATCGCGGTTTGCTTTTCCTCTACTGCCGAATAATCCCGGGATTTCAACCATTCAGATACTGCTGCCGGCATTCCGCCGATGATGAAATATTGCTTAAGAAGCTCAGTTAATTTATTAGAAAATGCATCAGGAATTGAATTAAATTCTGATGAGATAAAATCAACTATTGTCTGCTGGCCATTAGCTATTAAAAATTCCTGGAAGCTGAGTGGCTGCAGATCAAGAAAATCTACCTTCCCTACTGGAAATGAAGTATTATTATGTAATGCTATTCCCAGGAAAGAACCTGCACAGCAAATAAAATATTCAGGAGCTTTTTCAGAAAAATATTTCAGGGATGTCAATGCTCTGGGTGCCTGCTGGATCTCATCAAAAATAACCAAAGTGTTATTGGGTTTTATTTTTTTACCATAATAAGCACCAAGCATATCTATTATATTATTAGGTTCAATAGAT
>CAYREF010000037.1:0-3620 GCA_964423265.1 uncultured Actinomycetota bacterium | reverse complement strand
GATAACAAAAAAATATATTAAAATTTTTCCGGGATTATCAACAACCAAATTATTTGAAAATTAAAAGAGGATATAAATATTAAGGGTAATTTATTTATCGGCAGACCTTATTTTTTTCGGAATTATCCCTTTATTGGTAGTTCGGAATTAAAAAATAATGTTCTATTTTAAGAAAGGAGGTGAAGATTAAAAATAATTTTAAGGGGTAGAAAATAAAAGTTTTTTGAAATATAATATAAACAAAAATTGGATTAATGAAAGGTTGAAATGAATAAAAGCAATCACAAAAAATCTAGAGTGGTGAAAATTTCATATCCAAGTATTGAGGAAATGCCAGATGATATTTACGCAAATAATATAAGTGTTTCTCATGGACCAGAAGATATAATCCTTTATTTCGCAAAAGTTGATTTACCGCCACTAATAAAAGAGGAAGAATTTGACAAAAACGAAATCATGGCTAAAGTAGTTGCAAGAATAAGGCTGAGTCCTACCATTGTTCCAAAGCTTATTAATATACTACAAAATAGTTTAAAATCTATTCCAGAACAAAAGGAGGGTAAGAATGTGGAGTCAAGCAGAAAATAGCATAACTATTGGTAAAACATACACTACCCTAGCAGAAATTTTCCCCAAGCTTGGGGGTAGAACTACAACAAATTATTTTCAGAAAAAAATGAAAGTATTACAACCCACAATTATCGAGGAATATTTTATAGATAGTATAAATGTTAAAATAGTTGAAGAATTTGGTTACTTTATTTGTTCAGACCCCATAACAAATATGTTTGGTACTGGTGACACTATTGAAGAAGCCATCAATAACTATCGAGAAGTTTTATTAGAATTTTATGAATTTTTAGCTGGAAAAAGCACCAATCAGTTTGATAAACAATATAGAAAAGCATATAAATATTTACAAGAAATAATAACCAAGAGAAGATAGAAATTGGTTTCACTTCCTAGGGATAAAGTTGATAAATTTTTGAATAGGATTGGAACTTTAACACAAGGGAAAAGACACAAAAAATATATTGTCAAAATAGGAAAAGAAAGAGAATTTCTGGTCCCTTTTATCATGGGTAGTCAAAAAGATATAGGAAATGAGTTGATTAGTAGTTTAGCCGAAGAATTGAGAATCCAAAAAAAAGATTTAATTCAATTAGTAAGAACAAAAGGGAAGAAAAAGGACTATATTAGGGCTTATAAAAAAAATGCTACAAATACTTAAATTCCATCTCCATCTGGCCCGCTTCCTTTCTTTTTTTTCTTTTTGATTCCTTAATTCTTTTTCTCCTTTGTATTCTTGCATTAGGAAAAGCAATTCTTAGGTTTTCTTTAAACTTCTCCATAGTGGTGGAAGCTTGCAGTCGGGCCTGTAGATCTTCTGCTTTTTTGAAATACTCATAACCAGTAGCTTCGTCAATTACCGCATCTATACCTGTTTTTGCGGTGGCCCTAATAAAGATTTCCGCAAATTCTGCAATTTTTGCTTGTGAGGGGTGTAAAATACCATTTTCTCTTGCTTTTAAATACGTATCGAGTAAATCTATCACGTCTGAACCAATCAAACCATAGGATATTTTGCCATTAACCCTAAAGGTGATTACTTTCTTTTGAAAATCTCCTTTTAATTTATCCGGTAATAGGGATTGGATATTTTTAGCTCTCAAATACCTCCCCAGGTCTCCGCTATCCCTGCCTCCAGATATAAGATTAACTACATTTCTTTGGGCCAATACCCTGGATTCATTATTTAATACATAACATGGTATTTCGCTATCCCCAAGTTTTAAAACCCCAGAATGTATAGCTTCTAAAATTACATCACTCATAAAAATTAAGCCTCCAATTCTCTATTTATAACACCTCTTTCAATTGTATTATAAAACAAGTTATTATTATTCCTGTTGTTATATCTAAAACAGAATTCTGCTAAATATAATGGTAAAAATTTCTCTGATACTTTATGGTATTGGCCCACTATTCCTCTTTTTAGAATTGCCCAAAAACTTTCAATAGTATTTGTGCTGATTCCACCGTCGGCAACATAACAAGCTGAATGGTCTACCTGCAAATGCCTAACTAATTTATTGAGATTACTATAGCCACTGAAATAATCAGTCATCACGACTGAAAATTTCGTATTAACCCTTTTTCTGATTAAATCTTGTATATCCTTTTCTTTGATATGTTTTAATATTTGAGTGTAAACCCGTCCGTTCTTTTTTTCTCTTTCGACCATCCCAATTATTGGTGTTTTACTTGTCCCTCGATCTCTCTTTTTCCTTAGGCCCGAAGAATGATAATTTTTTTTCCTGGGTTTGCCACCGACATAAGTTTCATCCATTTCGATAATTCCCATTAAAAAATCTGTATTATCGATCATTGCACGTCTTATTCTCATTGCCATATACCACGCTGTTTTATAGGTTACTTTTAAATCCCTTTCCAATTGTTTAGCACTAATACCCTTTTTAACATTCAGTATAAGTGAAATTGCTAAAAACCACTTTTGTAGTGGTAGTTTGGTATCATGGAATATTGTATTTACTGTTACACTAAAGCTAGTATTACATTTATTACAATGGTATCTTTGTTCTTTTTTGTAGTAATAAACTTTTTTTGAGAAGCAATAAGGACATTCCGGCCCCTTGGGCCAACGGGCTTTTTCGAGTTGTTTTAGACAATCTTTTTGGGTTGGAAATTTTTTAAAAACCTCAGTAATATCCATTTTTTCCTCTTTCATTCTATTATATAATATTAATATAATAAAAGTTTTGAGTTTGTTAACTACCAATAAAGGGATAATTCCGATTTTTTTTAAGAGGTTGTCGTAATCGTTATGAGAACCAAGCCAGAACCATATTATTTGATTATTCTATTGTATGCCAACAGCACGATAATCTTTAGATATGGGCAAAGAAAAAATTGGGGGGAGGGTAGAATGTACCTTTTAGAAACTAAGACTTGGATAATATGGATTCTTTTTGAATTGAATATATGCTTTTCTTGTTTCTTTTCTTATATGTTTTGGTAATTTTTTATAACATTTCCAAAACCTACTACTGGTTCTGGATATCATAATTCCTTTATATCTACCGGTTTTGTCTTTCCGTCTTTATATGCTTCAAGAGCTTCATCAGCAAGCCTATCAAGTATATCTTCAGATTCTGCAAAAGTCTTTTTCCATCTATCTTCTGACTTAAGTTCTTCTATCACCCACTTCGCTAAAGCATTTTGTTCCACCTCTGGAAGCTTGGATGCTTCTTTAAATGCTTTTTCTAAAAGTTTTGTCATATTTTTTCCTTTCCTTTAGATTATATGTTTTAGCATAATTTATAAGAATTTGCTTTTGGTTCAAACCTATAATCCTTAAGAAGTTGACATATTTATTAATATCAAATTAAAAAAAATACAGAAATAATGATAACCGAAGAAGAAAACCCAATAGCTGGTCTATTCTATCACAGGCCTACATAATAACCTATGTAAAAGTCCTAACACAAATGAGTACAGTCTATGTAGTCATCTCTCATATATACATCAAGATCATCAGGTGATGTCTCTGTTATGGGTGGGGACCTTTTTCTTTGAACCCCGTATATCCTCAGCTAGTC
>CAYREF010000036.1:8509-19944 GCA_964423265.1 uncultured Actinomycetota bacterium | reverse complement strand
TACCATCCTTAAATTATTCTGTTTAAATCAAGAAAAATTGAATATAAAGTACTTTAATTTTAAAATTTTGGATTAATTCTAATTACTCTTATACTTATATGGTTGCTAATAATAAGAAATACTTGAAATCTAACTGATTATAATGAATGACATTTTTAAACCATTAAATGAAAAAGAAATAATACTTCCTAAATATTTTAAAGATTATAAAGATGGGATGGGATTTTTTTATGGTGAGTTAATCACTCTTAATATGAACATTTTCATCATAAATAAAATCAGAAAATTCCCCTTTGATTTATTTTGTACTCCCGATGATAGTACTTTTTTCTCTATGGTTATAAATAACTTTTTTGAATATTCCATTATAATAATTTCAAGACTCTTTAAAGATACTGGTAAAGATTGTTTCACATTGCTCAAATTTAAAAATAAAATAATCTCTCTATATATTAAACCTGAATATAAAAGCAATTTTATTGAAAGGTTAAAAAAGGTGAATTTTGAAAAGTTAACTGCTGATATACTAAACAGTATTCATGACTTAAGGAAAAAGAGAATAGCATACAATTTAGAAGAGTTCATAAAGGATACAAAAAATATTGGACGTATTAATTTCGATGAGTTAGAAAAATTACGTGACTGTTCAAATAAATTGTTTGATAATCTATCTTTTGGAATTGAGCATATGATGGTCCCAATACCTTATAGTGACAAAGTTATTCATCCTAAAGACACTGATCCGAGACCAGATATTGAGAAAATTCTTGATTCTATAGCTAAAGAGAGTGGTTTTTTAAATACCCCTGAGAGATATAGTAATTATCCTTCTGTTTGGAAAAGTATAAAAAATAATTGGAGCAGGGAAACTCTTGAAATTTTTTATAAATACAGAGACAAATTAGGATTTCCAAAAATAAAATAGAAGATTTTTTAAAAATTTCCACTACATGAATTAAAACATTCCATTAGATTAGGGAAGTTGGTCACTTTGTTAGGTGCACGGAATGGCTGCCCCAAGCATTGAAATTTCGAACCAATTTATTGAAGAATTAATTAAACTGAACCAGGCTTTAACCAGTCTTTTTCTCTAAAAGATCGCCTTCAATATATTGATGAATAATTCCTGAAATCAAAGTTTGATAAGGAATTCCTTTTTCCATAGCTTTCTTCTGAATTCCTTTATAATCATGTTCGTATAAACGAATGGTTATACGACGGTTTTTCCGGAAAGTATTTTTTGCTATTTTTTTAACTTCCTCTAAATCCTTTTTTGTAGGATTCTTGGTTTTTATTTTCCCTTTTTCATATAAATCCAGAATATTTTTTTCTTCTTTATCTAATCTCATTTTATTACTCCAATTCTCTCTTATAATCCCTTGTTGCTTTCCTGCTTGGAATTATTGTTTTAAGAAAAACTTTTTTTTCTTCTTTTAAATGTGGAACTAAATATATATAATCATCAACTCTTACAAAATATATTTTTTGCCCCGGATATCTTTTCTGATGCGAATGATCTGCTATTTTCCAAAGGTCCCCTTGTGACAAATGAAATATAATTATCTCAAAAGATATTCCCCTTTTTTCTTTTAGCCACTCATTCTTTTCTGGGTTCCAATCAAATATCATACAGATATTGTACATCTAATGAATGTACATAGTCAAGATTGAATTTTAGGGTGTCTGGCTGGGGAGGGAGGATTCGAACCTCCGGTCACGGGACCAAAACCCGCTGCCTTGCCTCTTGGCCACTCCCCAATATAAAACGAATAAAATTTTATCTTAGATCTTTTGAAAATTCAAATAACTACGAAACTCTGACCTGTTGATTTTGTATGGGTCAAAAAAACACTGCTGGCAATAGACTTTAGTGAATTATAAATATTTCTGGCTAGCTTTAAATTATCACAAACAGCAAACACTGTGGGTCCACTCCCCGTCATCTGGGAAGCTAGTGCCCCTAACTTATTAGCTGTATGCTTAATCTTTAATATAGTTTCATCTTCTAATAAGCCAACCTCTTCCAAGTCATTAAAAAGTTTCATTAGGAAATTATCAAAATTTTTATTATATATGTCTTCTACTAGCTTATTATGTATAGACCTTTTCCCTTTACCTGCACTATCAAACTTTTCATAAACATCTCTTGTACCAAATTTTTTACCATTTTTTGCAAGTACTACCCAGTAAAAAGGTAAATTTGGCAGTTCAGAGATTATTTCTCCTCTACCTTCTGCAAGTGCTGTTCCGCCTGAAATGCAGAATGGAACATCTGAGCCTATCCTGCCAGCGATATTTACAAGCTTCCTCTTGGTAAGTTTTAAGTCAAGCAACTCATTTAAAGCTACTAGAGTAGCTGCTGCATTTGTACTGCCTCCAGCCAGGCCCGCACAAACTGGTATAGATTTCTCTATATTAATCTTAACTGTATAACGGTTAGCCAAATTATATTCCTCTAAAATTAACCTGGCTGCTTTATAAACCAAATTTCTCTCATCTAAAGGGACATCAACATTATCAGAGGTAATAGTTATGCTGGTTGGTTTAGCTTTTCCCCTCTTTATTACCTCAAAATACAGCTCATCAGAAAGGCTTAGACTTTGCATAATTGACTTTATATCATGGTAGCCATCATCCCTACCATTTTTGGACACGCTCAAATACAAATTTATTTTGCTTGCTGATTTTACTTTTAAGCAGTTTTTAGTTCCCATATTGTCTTTAATGATAACATAATGGTTAGATATAAGAAATTAAGTTTTCATACAGGTAAATATACTCTTTTATAGTTAGTTCTTCTCCTCTGATGCTCTTGTTTTTTCCCATTTCTTCTAAAATACCCTGAACTACTTCTACCTTGTCTCCGAAAGCTTTATTATTCTTCAATGAGTTTAATAATTTCTTTCTCCTGTGAGCAAAACAACCATCAACAAAGCTAAAGAATCCACTGATATTCTCCCTATCTAATTTAAGATTTTTTAAAATCTTAACCACTGCTGAATCTACATTAGGCTTAGGAATAAAACAATTCCTGGAAACTATAAACTCTATATGGTAATCCGCTAAAATATTGGCTTTCACTGTATATGCACCATAATCTTTGGTTTTAGGTTCTGCCTGTATTCTGTCTGCAATATCCTTCTGGATAGTAACATAGCCTTCATTTATTTCTATAGATTCCCGAAAAACCTTTAAAAGAAGGGGAGCCGCTATTTTATAAGGGAGGTTTGAAACTATCTTGCTAATCCCATATTTTTCTTCAATTTCCTTATAGTCAAATTTTAGGGCATCACCTTCTATAAGTATTATTTTATCTCCTATATGAGCAGAAAATAATTTCTTAAAAACCTGGCTAAGTTTATAATCTAATTCAATGCATATTACCTTTTTAGATTCCCTTATTAGTAGCTGGGTAAGGTTTCCGATGCCACAACCAACTTCAAGTACTTTACATCCCCTTATATTTGCAAGGTCTGTTATTTTCTCCCCAATATTTGTGTCCACTAAAAAGTTCTGGCCAAAATTCTTTTTAAGCCTTATATTGTTTTCTTCAATAATTTTTAGGGTTTCTTTCGGGGTGCTAATATATGGGCTCATTACTTTAAACCAAAAAATTCTATTGCATTTTTAGTTGTAATTTCTGAAACTTCTTCAAAGCTCATCCCCTTTATCTCAGCCAGTTTTTCAGCAATATAAGTTACATAAGCAGGCTGGTTTTCTTTTCCCCTTTTGGCCTGGGGCGCTAGAAAAGGTGTATCAGTTTCCACAAATATTTTTTCCATAGGAATAAAATCTGCCGCCTCTACTGTTTTTGCTGCATTGGGAAAAGTTAATATTCCGGTAAAGGAGATATATAAGCCTAAATCCAAAATTTGCCTAGCAAAATTCCTGTCACCCGAATAGCAATGCAGGACAGCCCTAAAGTTGTTTTGTCCCGCATATTGTTCAAGTATTTCTAAGGTATCCCTATGAGCTTCCCTATCATGCACTATTACCGGTAAATTATACTCTAGAGCAATTTCAATTTGTGACTGGAAAGCTTTCTTTTGGTCTTCTCTCCGGCTCTGGTTTCTGTAATAATCCAGGCCTGTTTCCCCAATTGCCACCACTTTTTTAGCATTGTTTTCTATTAAAGATTTAATGGCTTTTTCATAACTTTTAAAATTTTTTGCATAATGGGGATGTATGCCAATGGAGGCAAATACATTATCGAAAGTTTCTGCAAGCTCCTTTGATTTCCTGCTTCCATCAAGGCTAGATCCAACATTGATAATATAATCGACTCCCCAGTTTTTTGCAGTTTTTACCGCTTCCTCCGGCGGGGTTTCCTTAAGCATATCAAGATGGGCATGGGTATCCACTAAAAACATTGTTACTTTTCTTTAATCCTTGGGAATAGTATTTCTTTCTTCTTAATTTTTGTGCCTCCACCGTAATAGCCCCAGCTTCCATGTTTATCTAATAGAAAATCTTTGCCATTGCCACCTATTCCAAACTGGCTTAATATTTTTTGGCTTATCTCCGGCATGATAGGATAAACCATGACACTGGATAGCCTTATTGATTCTACCAACTCATACAAGATAGAATCCAGTTTTTCTGCATCCCGACCTTTGCTGCTTTTAGCTAAATTCCATGGCTCTGAATCTTCAATATATTTGTTGGCCATGTTTATAAATTCCCAAATCTTTGACAGGTATTCAGAAAATTTAAAATCCTCTAAATCTTTTATGGCTCCAGATTTTAAGGCTTCCCACTTTTTAGCAAAGCTATCGTTATTGGATGACCTCTCTGGCACAATGCCGTCCTTGAATTTTTTAATCATGGTCATGGTCCTTGAAACTAAATTGCCTATATCATTGGAAAGGTCGCCATTATACCTCTTTACCAGAGATTCATAAGTAAAAGTCCCATCATTTCCAAATGATATTTCCCTGGTTACAAAGTACCTTATTGCATCTACCCCATATTCTCCCGCTAGGTCATCCGGGTCCAGGGTAATCCCCTTTGACTTAGACAGTTTTTCTTTTCCCAGAAGTACCCATCCATGGACAGCAACCTGTTCTGGCAGCTCAACCCCCAAAGACATTAGTAAAGCCGGCCATATTACAGCATGAAACTTTAATATGTCCTTTCCTATGTGGTGCTGGTTGGCAGGCCAGTATTGCTTAAACAATCTATCATCCTGGCTGTAGCCCAGGGCAGAAATATAGTTTATCAACGCATCCACCCATACATAGCAATAATGTTTGGAATCAAAAGGCACCGGTACCCCCCAGGTAACCGTAGTCCTGGATATGCTTATGTCCTTCAGCCCCTGCTTGAGCAATCCCAGAACCTCATTCCTTCTTGTTTCAGGAAAAACAAAACCCGGATTTTTTTCAAGATGTTCTACCAGCTTATCCTGATATTTAGAAAGTTTGAAGAAATAATTTTCTTCTTTGATCCTTTCTGTTTCCCTGTGGCACTCCGGGCATTTCCCTTCTACCAGCTGAGAATCCAGAAGAAAAGTCTCACACGGCACACAGTAGTTGCCCTCATAATGGCTTTTATAAAGGTCGCCATTGTCCCTGAGCCTGGTAAGGATAGATTGTACTGTTCTTTCATGCTTTTCATCGGTAGTCCTTATAAAGCCGTCATTGGTTATATTATAGAGCTTTAGCAGCCTCTTCATATCCGTAACCATTTTATCCACATATTCCCTGGTGTCTATTCCCTTCTCCTTGGCAGTTTTATAGATTTTTTGGCCGTGTTCATCTGAGCCAGTTAGAAAATATACATCATTTCCTTTAAGCCGCTTAAACCTGGCTACCACATCAGCTATTATAAATTCATAAATCTGGCCTAAATGTAGCTTTGAATTCATATATGGTATGGCAGTTGTTAAATAAAATTTTTCTTTTCCCATATCTTTCCTTTTTATCCTAAATTTTCGTTGAGATATTATACAATTTTTGCCTATTTATGTCATATTTTGAAAGCAATACCTTAATGGCAGTTTTTTTAGATATCCCCTGGGATATAAGTTTAATCAGCTCCTGGACTAATTCTTCTTCAGTATAATTTGTTATAAGCTCTTCTTTGAATCCTTCTGCCACTACTACGAGTTCCCCTTTTATTTTTTTGCCCTTTATTCTTTCCTGAACTTCTTCTATGCTCCCCCTGATTGCTTCTTCATATATCTTGGTAATCTCCCTTACCACGCAAATATTCCTGTTGCCCATTACTTTTCGCATATCCATCAGCAGCTTCTCTAACCTGTTAGGGGATTCATAAATTATTAAAGTGTAAGGAAGATTTTTTACTTCGGCCAGTTTTTTCTTTCTTTTTCCCCGTGCCTTTGGAAGAAATCCTAAAAACAGAAAATTGTCAGTGGGAAATCCTGACAAAACCAATGCCGCTAGCCCAGCATTAGGTCCAGGTATAACAGTTATAGGCAAACCTCTTTTTATACATTCCCTTATTAGCTTAAATCCTGGATCCTGTATGGCAGGGGTCCCTGACTCAGATATGAGAGCTACATCTGTGTCCCTGGTTAAAGCTTTACAAATTCCTTCAATCTTTCCTTTATCGCTAAAGTCATGATAGCTGGTTAGGCTTTTATCCTTTATGCCATATTTTTTTAATAATTTTCCTGCAGTCCTGGTATCCTCTGCAGCTATCAGGTCCGCATCTTTTAGAGTTTCTACCAGCCTGAAACTGGCATCGGAAAGGTTCCCGATGGGTGTTGCGCATATAAAAAGAGTTCCCTTTTTTTGTTCCATCATTAGTAAATAGTAATGTTAACAAAGCCCCTATATATTAATTCTGCAATAAACCCGAAAGCAAGCCAGAAAGGCAAATAGGTTATCTTTACCACACCCATAATTGCCCATTTTGACTTATATTCCCACGGACATTTCTTTAACAGTAGTTTTAACAAATAGCCATAAATAAATTCACCTGCAAATATCACTACCATATAAATAAAGCCCCTCACTACAAAAGGAATGCTGGAAATTAAATTGTAAAGGGGCTCTATTATCAAACCCAGGCTGCCATAAATGGGAAACATCCACAAATAAGACCTGCCCTTAAATGAAATATCCCGATATTTTAAAAAATCATGGATAGAGGTAAAGAACACCTCTACCCCTACACCAAAAAAACTATAAACAATAAAAAGCAGGAGATTTTTCATATTAATCTATTTTTTTAAACATTTCCTTAGGATTTCCACAAACCGGGCATTTCTCTGGAGGAGTTCCTTCCACTGTATTTCCACATACCTGGCATACATAGATATTCTCTTCTGCATTTTTTCCAATATTATCAAGGTATTTTTTGTAAAGATCTGCATGGATTTTCTCTACCCTATTTGCATAACTAAAGCTTACTCTCGCTTCGCTCTCATTTTCCTCTCTTGCATCCTCAATCATGCCAGGATACATTTCCTTGAATTCATAAGTCTCCCCATTAACTGCTGTCTCCAGATTTTCTTTGGTAGATTTTATGCCATCCATAGCCCTAAGGTGGTTATGGGCATGAACTGTTTCTGCATCAGCAGCCGCCCTAAACAGCTTGGCAACCTGGGGATGGCCCTCCTCTTCTGCTTTTTTAGCAAATGCAAGGTATTTCCTGTTTGCCTGGGACTCACCCGCAAAAGCGTCCTTTAGGTTTTCGGTTGTTTTTTTGCTATTTTCATTAACCATAGAAAAACTCCTTTCCCTTTTTTGGTATAATTATATATTATTAACAATATTAGTACTATAAAGAAGAATAATAAAGAAGATGAAAACTAACTTCCAATACTTTAAAAGAATAGGCATACCAATAGGAATTTTAATAGTCTTATACTTCCTAGGTTCTTTAGGATATATGGTTATTGAAGATATGGCCCCGCTAGATGCTTTATTTATGACTACAATTACTATAACCACTGTTGGGTATGGGGTAATAAAAGAATTATCCACAGCAGGCGTTATATTTACCATATTTTTTATTATAATAGGAACTGGGATTGCAGCATATATTTTAATCAATATTGCTGACTTCATATTATCTGAATTTTTATTAGGCCGGATGGAAGCGAGAAGGATTACAAAAATGATTGCTAAACTAAAAAAACACTATATTATTTGTGGTTTAGGCAGGGTAGGGTTAGAAATTGCAAATGAGCTCCAGAGAAATAAGGTAAATTTTATTGTTATTGACAATGCCGACGAGCCTATTGATATCTGCAGGGGAAATAACTGGCTATATATAAAGGGGGATGCCTCTGATGATGATATCCTATTGGATGCTGGAATAAAGGAATCCAAAGGCCTGTTTGCAACCCTGGATACAGATTCAGAAAATGTTTATATCACCTTGTCTGCAAAATCCCTCAATCCCTATATCTTTGTGGTGTCCAGGGCTACCGCCCAGGAGACCATAAGCAAGCTGGAAAAAGCGGGGGCAGATAGAGTCCTTTCCCCCCAGGTGCTTGGGGGAAGGAGAATGGCAGCAATGGCCCTCCAGCCATTGGTTACAGATTTTCTTGATACCATAATGGGATCAGAAAACATAGAGGTAAGGCTGCTGGAGATAGAAATAGAAGAAGGAAGCCAGCTTGATGGAAGGACTATTAATGAAGCCAGCAGGGAATACGACCTGGGAGCCCTGATTATTTCGGTTATTGAAGCCGGGGAGAAAACTACATACAACAAACCTAATGCCAACACCATACTGTCTGCGGGACAAAATATAATTGCCATAGGAACCAAGGAACAGATTCAGAGGCTTTCAGATTTAGCTGTAAAGAATTAAAGGTCTTTGTTTAATTCTTCATGAAACATTTTGTATTCTCCAGTTAAAAGAAACTGCACCCTTTCCCCGATATTTACTGCCTGGTCCCCTATTCTTTCCAAGTATCTACTGGCAAGCGAGATATTGGTTATAAACCTGACATGATCTTCGTCTTCACTTGGAGTAAGGTATAATTTCTTAAAAATCATTCTCTGTATATCATCAACAGATGAATCAATTTTATCCAATTTGGACGCCATTTTATAATCTTTATTCTTAAAAGACTCTATAGCCCTATTAAGGATTGTTTTTACCAGATTGCCCATTTCTACCAATAAGTCAAGTATTTCCCTGTCATGGATTTTTTTCTCCTGCTTAGCTAATTTTTTAACAATTCTAGATATATTTACCCCAAGGTCCCCTATCCGTTCAAGGTGAAGTATTATGATACAAATAGAATGTAAAAGCCTTAAATCCTTGGCTACTGGCTGATGTTCGGCCTGCAGGACTATACATTTTTCTTCAATAGAAATATCATATTCATCTATCCTAACATCATCATCTATTACTTTCTGGGCCAAATCTATATTCATTTCAAGCAATGCTTCTATAGTATTGTATACTGAATCCTGCACCAGGCTGCCCATAGTTATTACATCTTCTGTTACTTCCTGTAAATGCTCGTGGAAAGTTTTTCTCATCTTTTAGCCTACCTCCAAAAATATTTTAACATATTCTACTGTTAGTTTATCTATTTAATCCTCTTCAGTCTTGACCAAGTCCTAATCCCACTACCAGTTGCTGCAAAAATCAATACCAAAATCAATAGTACCAATGCTGTACCCCATTGCATATCCACCGGAGCATTGGGAATCTGGGAAGCAATCACATACAGGTGGTAAGGAAGAACCATAGCTTCACTGAATATTGAATTTGGCATTCCTCTCATAGAATACACCGCGACCGTAAATAATATAGGGGCGGTCTCCCCTGCTGCCCTGCCCACACTTATAACACTGCCTGTAATTATTCCTGGAAGAGCCTGGGGCAAGATTACTTTGGTTATTGTCTGCCATTTGGTTGCCCCAAGAGCAAGCGAGGCTTCCCTGAATTCATCTGGTACAGCTTTTAATGCTTCCTCAGAGGAGGTAATAACTACCGGCAAAATTAACAATGCAAGTGTAAGTGAGCCTGCAAGCAGGGATTTGCCAAAATTCAAAAGTATAACAAAAAAGCCCAGGCCAAAAAGCCCAAATACTATGGATGGCACTCCAGCAACATTCACTATTGACAGCCTAATCATCCTGGTAAGGCGGTTTTTTTTGGCATATTCATTTAAGTAAATAGCTGCCAGCATCCCTATAGGCAAGGAAAATATTATAGTACCCACTACTAAATACAGGGTCCCCAATATTGCCGGCAGTATTCCCCCTGACCTCATCCCAGAGTCAGGGGCAGTTGAAATAAATTCCCAGCTTAAGGTAGGTCCACCTTTTATTGCTAGATAGATTATAATTCCAAAAATAAATGCAATAACAATTGAAGTTAAAAATAACAGTATTGTATACCATATCTTCTGTTTTATATATCTATTGCGCAAATTCATCCTATATGACCAACCTATTTAATCCTTATCCTACTAATATACCTGTCTGCAATAAGATTTATTAAAAAAGTTATAATAAAAAGTACAAGGCCAATGGCAAACAGAGCAGAATAATGCAGCCCGCCCTGAACAGTTTCACCCATCTCTGAAGCAATAGTTGCAGTTATAGTCCTTACCGGCTGTAGCCAGGAAAAAACAATTCTTGGCGAATTACCGGTTACCATAAGCACAGTCATAGTTTCTCCAACAATCCTTCCCAATCCAAGCATTACTGCAGCAAATATCCCTGATGATGCCGTAGGAACTACAGTTTTATAAGTTGTCTCCCAATTAGTTGCCCCTAGTGCCAGGGAAGCATTTTTAAACCTAGTGGGAACAGCAGATATTGCATCTTCGGAAATAGAAATAATAGTAGGCAAAGCCATAAAAGCAAGCATTACAGAACCGGTTAATGCAGTAAGCCCAACACTTAAATTAAAAAGATTTTTAATAATTGGGCCAACTGCCATAAGGCCAATAAAGCCGATAACCACCGACGGAAAAGTGGCCAGTACCTCTATTATTGGTTTTAATATTTCCCTCACTGGCCCTGGAGCCAACTCACCTATATATATAGCTGCACCAACACCCAGGGGGACAGCTATTATGACCGCCCCAAAAGCTACTTCTATAGACCCTACAAGTAGTGGAACAAAACCAAATTTTTCATTTGAAGGAAACCACCTGTCCCCAAAAATAAATTTAAAAAAGGGATAAGTTGAAAAAAATTTAAATGAATTATAAATAAGAAAAGCTAAAATTAAACCAAGAACTATAATAGAGAAAAGACCGCTAATTAATACAATTTTACTTATTAGGAAGTTCTTAAACTTTCTGAATTTAGAAGTTTTTTTCATTGATTTAATTTTGTTATTAATCTCAATCATTTTAACATATTTTTTCTTAAAAAAAACGGGGCTATCTTATAAATAGCCCCGCAGTTGATTTATAATATTATCATATCTTTTATTCAGGCAGAGGAACAAAACCTACATCCAAAGCTATCTGTTGTCCTTTGTCGCTT
>CAYREF010000036.1:0-8409 GCA_964423265.1 uncultured Actinomycetota bacterium | reverse complement strand
AGAGCCAGAAATTGTAAGTGTCTGGCCTCCAAAGTCTTTTGCTTCTGCAGCTTCTCCGGTTGTTTCATCTTGAGCTTCTCCGGTTGTTTCATCTTGAGCACAACCTGCAAAAAGCATGGATACAACAAAAATAGCTGCTATTGCGATTGTAAACATTAACAAAAATTTGTTGGTTTTCACTTTTTTAATCTCCTTTCGCTATATTTCCAAAACATCCTATAAATTCTAACATAACTATATTGTTAGATTGTTAATAAAAGATTAAAAAAAAGTTAAAAAAAGATTAAATTAGTAATGATTGGCTTGGTAGAATAAAAAAGAATTAATCTATTTCATTTACCATTTTATATCCATAACCATGCACAGTTTGAATAAATTTCTTGCTAAATTCTTTATATGACATCTTTTCCCTTATTCTTCTAATATGCACATCCAAAGTTCTAGTGTCCCCAAAATAATCATCTCCCCATACATTTTTAATCAAATCCTGCCTTGTCATAAGACTATTTAATTTTTGGAGCATTATTGATACCAGCCTAAATTCCTTTGGGTTGAGTTTAATTTGCCTGCCGTCTAAAAATATCTGGTGTTTCTCTTCATCAATAAACAAATTAATATCATCAAATTGAAATTCTTCTTTCAAATATTCCTTAAATTCGTCCCGCTTAAATCTCCTAAGAACACTCTTTACTCTGGCTATAAGCTCTTTTATTCCAAAAGGCTTTACCATATAATCATCTGCCCCAAGTTCCAAACCTAGAACTTTATCAAGCTCTTCACCTTTAGCACTCAGAATTATTATGGGAACATTACTTTCTTTTTTTACCTTCCTGCAGATATCTAGGCCATCGATATCGGGAAGCATGAGGTCTAAAATAATAAGATCCGGTTTCTTTTTGTCAAATACCTCTAGCAAGTCTTTTCCATACTGGAAAGTTTTAACCTTGTAGCCGTTTTTTTCTAAATTAAAGTTAACTATTTCTAAAATGCTTTCCTCATCATCAATTATATAAATAAGTTTTTCCATAACAATTTAAAAAATATTAAACTTTTTAATATTATATAATAATAGTAGTTTTAGTTAAATTTTTTACTTTGGCCAGGGAGTATAATTTTAAAGCTGGTTTTTACCCCCGGCTTGCTTTCCGCCTTTATCCTCCCCTGGTGCAGGTCCACTATATGCTTTACTATGGATAACCCCAGGCCCGAGCTTATCCGCTTGGCCGAAAAGGAGCTCTTTCCCCGGTAAAACCGCTGAAAGATATAAGGGAGGTCTTCTTTTCCTATCCCTACCCCGTTATCAGTGAAATCCAGATATATATCCCCCCTGTCCTTTTTGGCAGAAATATGCAGCTTGGATTTTTCCCCTGCATGGAAAATAGAATTCTCTATGAGGTTTTTGGCTATCTGGCTGAAAAGTTCTCCATCAGTAGTATAATAGATGGCATCCTGGCTGGAAGAAAAGCTTATCCTGATATTATTTTGATCCGCTAAATACTTTAAGGATTCTATGCTCTCCCTGATTATATCTACTATATTTATATTTTCTTTAAATAAGACACTCCTCTTATGCTCAATTTTAGATAAATTTAGTACATCTTCTATCAAATAGTTAAGTCTGTTTGCTTCCTTTAAGCTTTTTACCAAATAATCCCTTAACACCTTTTCATCTTTGTAGCCGTCTTCAACCAGGGTTTCAATATAACCTTTCATGGAGGTCAAAGGGGTGCGCATTTCATGGGAGACATTTGCCACAAACTGGCTCCTTAGCTTGGAAAACTCAACTTCCTGGGTTACATTTTTGGCCAGAATAACTATATTTATGTCATCTTTACCATACTGGGAGGCTTTTCCCTTTTTTGCTATAAGATCTCCAGCCTCTGTTACCGGAAGTGCTTCTATGTCTAAAAATATTTCTTCATCCCCAAAAAACACTATACTTTCCCTCTGTGGTGAAAGATTTTCTAAGGTCCTGCCTATAAGCTCCTCAAGCTTATTGTTGTTAAATACCAATAGCGTTTTTTTCCCAACTGTTTCCTTTTTGTTAAGATAAAAAAGGTTTGACAGGCTTTCATTGATGCTGATTATTTCCCTGTCCCTGTTTAATACCAGAACCCCGTGCCAGATGTTGTCAATTATAAGGTTTAGAAGCTTAAATTTTTCCTGGTTTTTTTTAATATAAGAATCTGTAAGGTCCTTTCTATATTCCCTACTGTTTTCCGCTTTTTGGTCCCTGTAGCCTGAGATTATTCTTCTCCTAAACCTTACAAACCATGCCAGGGATAAAATAAATAACAGGAAGAAAATAATGGTTAATATTTGGTATAGGTCCATTTTCTTGGATAAATCATTTTTGTTTAGATTATAACAGATTGGAAAGAAAATAAATGGGGAAATAAAATGGTGGCGAGACGCAGAATCGAACTGCGGACACATAGATTTTCAGTCTACTGCTCTACCAACTGAGCTATCTCGCCACTTTTAGATAAAATTTATGGCGGAGCTGACGGGATTTGAACCCGCGATCTCATGCGTGACAGGCATGTGTCCTAAACCACTAGACGACAGCTCCACTCTAAATGTATTTTATTTTTATGGTGGGCGATGCAGGGTTTGAACCTGCGACCCCCTGCTTGTAAGGCAGGTGCTCTCCCAGCTGAGCTAATCGCCCTTTGGTAGCCCGTAGGAGAATTGAACTCCTGTTTCAAGATTGAAAATCTTGTGTCCTAGACCACTAGACGAACGGGCCAAAACTTCAAAACCTGGTGAGCCGTGAAGGAATCGAACCTTCGACACCCGGATTAAAAGTCCGGTGCTCTACCAACTGAGCTAACGGCCCCAACTAATTAGCCTAGAATATAACTACTTTTCAAACACCAAAGATTATTCCATTAGCGAACGTAAATATTACTATAGTAAGAAATCTATGTCAACTACTTACCCTTCATCTTTTTTATTTTTTATTTTTGAGGAAACTTCTTCCACTTTTTCTTTACTTTTTTCTAAAAATCCTTCGCCGATTACTCTGGCCTCAAGCAAGGTAAATTTGCCCCTGTCTATAAAATCCCTTAATTTTATAAGAAAATTTTTCCTTGACTGGCTTCCGGATTGTGGAGCTAAAAGTATCCCCATAATAAAGCCGGAAAACAAGGAAATTACAACTATAAACAATATTTCCCTTAATATTTTTACCTTATCTTCTTTTTGTAAATTATTGTTTTGCATAATAATTATAAATGGATAATGTTTAAAATAATTATAAACTATTTACTTTCGATTTTAAAACCAATGCTAATCAGCCAGATAACTAATTACTTCCACCCAACCTCTATTCATTTTTCCGCTGGTTATATAAATATTAGCACTTTTCATTTCCTGGAGACAGTCCTTGTTTTCCTTCAGAGAATCCCCCATCAGAAAAAAATATTTAACCTGGCGGGCCATCTTTAAATCTTCCGGGGAGTCACCTAAAGCAATGCAGTTTCCGGTATTAAGGTTCCTTAATTTTTTATCTAATTTTATTGCTTCGCCCTTGTTCACACTCTCTGGTATTAAATTATAGATATATAAATCATTAGTATCTAACTCAAGAGCATGTAGTGATGTTTTTCCATTTTCTACCAGGCATAGGCCCTTATAACCTGATTCAGCCAGTAAATTATTTGCTTCCTTTAAATCAATTTCTCCCAAAAAAAGTGCATTACAATCCCTGTACTTACTCCATTCAATACGCCCTTCAATTTTCCGGGGAAAATTATTTTTAAGAATTTCTATTATCCTTACTAAGTCTTTCCCACCATAGGTGATATCATAATTTATTTTTTTATGGTCGAAAGTTAGATGAATATCCTTGCCAAGGTCATAAATCAGTTCTGAGCCCAATTCGGCTATATAATTCTTCAACCCCACCATTTGGGCATTATATCTAAGCTGGGTCTTATTTCTTCCAGAGGCTAATACTATATCCCACCCTTTTTTTTCAGCCTTTTTTATATTCTCAGCAACTTCAAGATAATATACGTCATCTCCATCTTTTAAGAGGCATCCTTTATCATTTAAAAGAGTGCCGTCCAGATCAGTATATATGACCTTCAGTCCCCTTAATTCTTCTTTTATCTCTTCCCGATAGTCCTTAAAATATTTTAATCCTTCCACTTATTTTCCTTCCCTCCTATTAACCCTTTGTAATTATATAAACTTTATATTTCCAGTCAAACTGTTATATTTTAATTAGGACCTGAAAAGCATTTAATGGTAAAATGTAACCAAATGGGTTTGGAGAAATAATGAGCTTGACTCAAAAAATATTTGAAGATTTTTTATTTAACCAAGCAGAGTTCTTAAAAGACTTCTTAATACCGTGCATATTGGCAATTATATTTGGCGGTATAATTGGTTTCCAAAGGGAAAAAACAGACAGGCCTGCAGGGCTTAGGACCCATACCCTTGTTTGTCTTGGCGCCACAGTTTTTACCATAGTATCCTATGTTGGATTTTCATCTTTTAGCGGGGTCGACTATTCAAGAATTGCAGCAGGTGTTGTCACTGGTATAGGCTTTATTGGAGCTGGAGCTATATTTAGAAGGGGCCCATTGGTTAAAGGAGTAACCACTGCTGCCAGTATATGGTTAGTAGCAGCAATTGGACTGGCATTGGGGACTAAATTGTATTACCTGGCCGCCATACTCTCAATCTTTGGTTATATAATACTTACCTTGATTAAATATTTTGAAAAGAAGTTTTTTAGCCCTACAACATATACTATTAAGATAACTGTTGCAGAAAATTTTAAAGATTTTAAAAAAATAAATAAAATACTTGAAAAAATTTCTGATAATATAAAATACAGCATATACCGTGCAGGTGACAAAGAAGCTACTTATAATATAGTTATAAATGTGCAAAGCAGGGATTCTGAGTTTTCCCTAAAAAGCGCCAAGGCCATAAATAAGTTTGGAAATATTAGAAATATTGAAATTAGCCAATTTTAAGTTTTGATAAATATAAGAAAAATTAGCACAATTACAATTAGGTACCTTAAAAGGCTAGCATCTAAATTCATATCAGATGGCGGCCCATTTCTTGCATCTTCTATTGCCTATTACTTTTTGTTTTCAATTTTTCCTTTAATGTTAATCTTGCTCTCCTTCTCCGCTTTTTTAATAGAAACCTTACGTATACAAGCTCCTATACTCAGTTTCATCCAGGAAAGGATTCCCATAATCTATAATTTTACCGAATCGAATATCGAAAAAACTATTCAAAGCAGGACCAGCATTGGGGTTGTAGGGGTGCTGTTTTTAATAATTGCTACCACTTATGTTTTTGACTCGGTACAATATGCCTTAAACAAAATATACAAAACCAAGCAGCAAAGAAAATTCTGGAAACAGAAAATTTTCGGGTTTCTAATTATATCGCTGGTATTCTTCCTGATATCTTTATCAATTATTTCCTCTACCGTCCTTTTTTACCTGGCAAATTACTTGATAGACTTTTTCCATATTTCAGAGGAGGTTTCCAGCCGGTTGATAAAAGCCTTATCCCTGGGCATCGGGCTTTCCTTTAACTTTGCAATATTCTGCCTCATCTTCTATTTCGGCACCAACAGGCCAACCCACTTTGCATATATATACAAAGGTGCCCTTGTTGGCGCATTGGGATGGGAAGCTTCCAAACATCTATTTGTCTTTTTTCTCAATAATTTCGCAAACTTTGAATTTACATATGGGTCTGTAGGTTCAATAATAGGATTTTTATTTTGGGTATACATCTCAAGTACAATTTTGCTCATAGGAGCAGAAATAAATTCTTTAGGGATTGAATAAATGAAATTTATTGCTGACAGCATGGTAGGCAAACTAGCAAAATACCTTCGGATTTCAGGTTACGACGTAAAATACTCGGATAAATTTAGTGACGATGAAATAATTGATATAGCTAATCTGGAAAAAAGAATTATCCTAACCCGTGATTCAAGTTTGGTAGAAAGAAAAAAGATCAAACAGGAAAAAATAAAATTTATATATATCCAAAGCCAGAACATATACAGCCAGTTAAGACAACTAAAAGACGAGCTAAAAATCAAAATACGACCTGCCTTTGACAGGTGCCTAATCTGCAATAACAAGCTAACTGCAATAGGTAAGGAATCTGTAAAAGGAAAAGTACCTGATTATGTATATAAGACTAAATCAAAATTTTTCTTGTGTAAGAAATGCAATAAAATTTACTGGAAAGGCTCACATTGCCGCCAAATAAAAAAATTAATGGAAAAAATAAATCAGCCCCAATAGTAATTTTAAAACTAAACAATTATAATTAAAACAAATGAAAAACAGTTTAATAGAAATATTTAAAAAAATAAGGGAATTCTTTTATAGCATCCCAAAAATCTTATTCATTAATTTTTACCGGATGCTGATAAGAATACATGTTTTCAATAGCAAAAATATACCTGAGGACAAGCCAGCAATACTTGCCATTAACCATACTACAGGAGCAGACCCTATAATTATACTCAGTGCCTTGAAAAAAAAGATTTATTTCATTGCCGACAGCGAAAATTTCAAATACAGGTTTGCCAATTTCTTTATGAGAAATTTTACGAGCAGTATTCCTATCTTTAAAAAACAATTTGTAAAAAATATTAATTCCTTTAAAGAGCTGTTCCTTCTCCCTAAAAAAAACCAGAATATTTTTTACGGGATATTTCCGGAAGGAAAATTAAATAAAGGTAAAAAAACATATAAATTTCAAAAAGGGGCAGCTTATCTTAGTTACAAAACTAAATTACCCATAATACCTGTATATATACATAATATTTTAAAAGGGCCTTCAAAAAAAAGATGGTTGGGGAAAAATAGAACCATAGAAGGTATAATAGGTCTTATAATAAATACTTTCAGGAAAATTAACATATTTATAGGGGAACCCATAGATCCGGTAGCTTACAACATAATGGAAAACATGAAAGGGCTTGCTGATAAAAAAACTTACAAAATTATAATTGAAGAAATAAATAAAGCATTAGAAGAAGAATTTTTCCAGTTAAAGGAAGAATCTGAAAAAACAGTAGAAGGAAAAGAATATGCCAAATATATCAAGTAGCTATTTTTTACCCTTCAGCCCGTAAACATAGCCTCCCCGGTATCCTTCCAGGGTATGGGAAATTATAAAAGCCTTAGGGCCTGCCTCACAAACAATTCTGGTAATCCTGAATAATTTATAAGAATTTACTTTCGGATCCCCAAGCTAATAAAGCATCTATGACACCATTATTTTAAGGTTATCTGCTTCAAAATACAGGACATACTATAGTCAGAAATAAGTAAGTATAAAAGCAGTAAAAGAATACAATCTATAGGTTATTTATAACAGGCCAGTATTCTGCAACCCTGTAAAAGCACTAGCACACATGGTCACAGTCTATATAGTTATCTCTCATATGTACATCAAAATCATCATAAACATCTTCTATCCTGGGCGGAGGCCTTTCTTTTCAAACTCATTTATGCCCCAAATAATCAAGAATCTTTTTTACAACCTTATAATCTTTAAATAAAAGCTATTATCCTCATCTCTCCCCCGCACTTACAGGCTGTATTCCTATTCCACATTGATTGCAAGTTGCAAAAAAAATTACCATGGCTAGTACTGGAATTGAAAGGAATAATTTATTTTTAGACATGGCAGTTTCTTTTTATGTAATAATAATTACATAGTCTATTATTTATTTTAAATGAAAGCCTAAAAAAATGTATAAATAATTGGAAAAATTCTTATTTCATTACCTTGCCGATTTTCTCTGCCCAAATCTTCTTGCGGAGCAATCATTAACAGTAAATAAGTAACCATTTTCTCTGCATTCTTTCATAACCTGGTAAGTTAACTTTTTGCTGCCATACAAAAAATATTTTCTAGAAAAACCAGGCCTGATTGGTAAACTTAACCTTCTATTTTTTTAAAATTATTTTCATTAGCAAAAAGTTCCTGCAATGTTAGCTGGTTAATGCCATAAGAATCAAATTTGGGCAGCGACCTCAAAAGTTTTTATTTTTGCTTGGGATAGGCTGGAATCTCTACAGCAACATAACCAAATAACTGCCTTGGTATTTTTTATTTTTCTTCACTCCGCTATTATAATCTGTTGCAGCAATGTTGAACCTAATTTCATTTATTCCAAGATCTTTTAATATCTTAAGATTTTTAGAATTTGCTAAAAGGCCGTTTGTATAAACCCAGAAGTATATTTCTGGTTTCCCCCCTTATTTTTTTCAACATAGCTTTTCAGCTCTTCTAAATACAGGAGCGGCTCGCCACCCGTTAAGCCTACCCTTCTATTTTTCCTTATTATCTAAAATCCCGCAATTATTATAACTAGGTTTTTCTATGGAGGATCTATACCGA
>CAYREF010000035.1:0-20730 GCA_964423265.1 uncultured Actinomycetota bacterium | reverse complement strand
GTAAACCCCCATGTAAAAAAGACTACAGGCTTTGAACAGATAAAGGGTTATTGCGAGGACTGGGAGCAGGAAAGAAATAACCTTCCTTATGAAACTGACGGTATAGTAATCAAGGTGAACAGCTTTGAGCTGCAGCAAGAACTGGGACAGACCTCCAGGAATCCAAGATGGGCAATAGCCTACAAGTTTCCTCCTGAACAGGAAATAACAAAGGTGGAAGATATTGTGGTAAGTGTGGGCAGGACCGGGGCACTTACTCCGGTGGCAAAGCTTCAACCGGTTACAGTGGCTGGCTCTACCATTTCCAATGCCACCCTGCATAATGAAGATGAGGTTAAAAGAAAGGATGTAAGGATTGGTGACTGGGTAGTGGTGCATAAGGCTGGAGATGTTATACCAGAGATAGTAAAGCCTATAAAGGAGAGAAGGGATGGCTCGGAGAGGCAGTTCAGGATGCCTGAGAAGTGTCCGGTGTGCGGATCTGATGTCATAAAGCCGGAAGGAGAAGTAGTAAGAAGATGTATATCCCTGGCTTGTCCTGCCATGCAGTATGAAAAAATTATCCATTTTGCTTCCAAGGGTGGGATGGATATTGATGGGCTGGGGCCTGCAATAGTAGAAAAACTTATTGAAAAAAACCTTATAAAAGATCCTGCTGATCTGTACTACCTTGGCTATGATGATATCTATTCACTAGAGAATTTTAAGGAGAAGTCTACAGAGAATTTGCTTAAGGCCATAGACAGGAGCAGGAGCAGGCCACTTTCAAGGCTGCTGTATGCTCTGGGCATAAGGTATGTGGGTTCTCATATGGCAGAGGTCCTGGCGGAAAAATTTGGGAGCCTGGATAGTATCATGGAAGCAAAATATGAAGATATTGTGGCTATAGGAGAGGTTGGGCCAAGGATTGCCGAAAGTATTGTAAAGTTTTTTAAGCAAAAGAAGAACCTGGAAATTATAGGAAAGCTTAGGGATGCAAACCTTAATTTTAAATCCAGGGAAGCGGAAGTAGAAGAGAGGCAAGAATTCAGCAGAAAAACATTTGTGCTAACTGGAAAACTTGAATCATTTACCAGGGCCGAGGCAAAAGATACCATTGAAAAGTTTGGAGGAAGGGTTACATCCAGTGTTAGCAGGAATACGGATGCAGTAATTGTAGGAGAGGATCCAGGAAGCAAGCTTGAAGATGCCAGAAAATACAAGGTTGAAATAATAAATGAAAAAGAGTTTAAGGAAATGGTGAAATAATGGAGGGTAGGCCTAAATTAAATATAACCTGGAATGTCAGGGACGTTTTTATATCTATTATTATGTTGGTAATTCTTCTAGTGGGCATATATTTTGGCACTGTAACTATGTTTGGGACCGGAAGCACAGAAGAGGCACTGGAAGTAACCAATATAAGCAATTTTAGTTTTACCCTGCTTTACGGGATACAGGTATTGCTGATGATAGGGGTAGTATGGTTTTTTGCTATTTTCTGGAGAAAGGCTTCACTAAAGGATCTAGGTTTTAGGTATTACAGTATCCTGAAGACTTTGTGGTATACTTTCCTATCCCTAATCGGGATATTTGCTTTAAGCTTTTTGTATGTATTTGCCATGAATTCATTTTTTGGAATAGAAGCTCCTTCCAGCAAGGTGGAGCAGCTGGTAAGAAGCGGCAACATTTCCTCTAACATATTACTGGTGGTAGTAACGGTTATAGCGCCTTTAAGCGAGGAGCTGTTTTTCAGGGGATATCTTTATTCTGCCTGCAAGAAAACATGGGGGGTTAGTGCAGGCCTTTTCCTGTCATCATTTTTCTTTGCCATTGCCCATCTAGAGATTTACAGTTTTATCCCCATCTTTATAATAGGCTGGATACTTGCCTATATTTTTGAGAAAACAAAGTCGCTTTTTCCGGTTATATTTTTACATGCTGTATATAATTTAATACTGATTTTAATCATGCTTGGCCAGGTTGAGATGGTAAAGATGTATTAAAGGCTAAAAAAATTTGGTAAAATATGATAACTTATTTTTAAAATCATTGTTAATCATATTAGGGGCTTGCCATGAAAAGAATTGGAAAAGAAGATGTAAGACATGTTGCAAAACTTGCAGAACTTGAATTTAGTGACCGTCAGCTTGAAAAGTTTACCTCCCAGCTGGATAAAATACTGGAGCATGTAGCAAAGGTAAGCGGGGTAGATACAGAGAACGTAAAGCCCACTTCCCATGTGCTGGATTTAAAGAATGTATACAGGGAAGATACGGAAAAGGAATCTGTATCCCAGACCGAAGCCTTAAAGAATGGCCCAGCCATAAAAGACGGCGGCTTTTTAGTTCCCAAAATTGATTGAGGAGGCCTATTGGAATTATATTACCATACTTCACACCAGTTAAATAAGATGCTGGAAAAAAAGGAGGTAACTGCCTCCGAGATTACAGCTAGCGTGCTGTCCCGGATTGAAGAAGTTGAGGGCAAAACCAATTGTTACATTAATATAGAAAGTGAGAAAGCTACCAGGGAAGCTGAAAGGATTGACAGCTACCTGGATAGAGGCGGGAAGCTGACCGGTTTTAGTGGGATTCCCGTGGGAATAAAGGATAATATATGTACTTGTGGAACAACCACTACCTGCGGTTCCAGAATACTTAAAAATTACAATCCCATCTATGATGCAACCGTAATTAAAAAACTTAACAGCCAGAGGTATGTGCTTGCCGGCAAGCTTAACATGGATGAATTTGCCATGGGCTCATCCAATGAAAACTCTCATTTTGGCCCGGTTAAAAATCCGTGGGATACCCAACGGGTTCCAGGCGGTTCAAGCGGTGGCCCGGCAGCTTCGGTTGCCGCCGGGGAGGCAATTTGTAGCCTAGGTTCTGATACGGGAGGCTCTATCAGGCAGCCTGCCTCTCTCTGTGGGGTTGTGGGAATGAAGCCTACCTACGGGAGGGTATCCAGATACGGGCTGGTTGCTTTTGCTTCATCCCTTGACCAGATTGGCCCCATAACTAGGGATGTAGAAGATTGTGCTGGGCTGCTTAACGTAATTTGCGGCCATGATAGTATGGATTCTACCTCCATTGGCGACCCAGTTCCTGATTACAGAAAATCCCTGGCAGAAGATGTGAAGGGAATGAAAATAGGAGTGCCCAAAGAGTTAATGGTAAAAGAGATTGACAGTGAGGTAAAAGACTCTGTTAACCATACTCTGGGCATGCTGGAAGATATGGGCTGTCATGTGGAGGAGACATCGCTTCCCAGCCTAGAATATGCATTAAGTGTTTACTATATTATTGCCCCTTCTGAAGCCAGCTCTAACCTTTCCCGCTATGACGGTGTAAGGTATGGGTACAGGGACCAAGGGGCTCAAACTTTGAGAAAGATGTATAAAAAGACCAGGTCAGAAGGCTTCGGCGATGAGGTAAAAAGAAGGATAATGATTGGCACATACTGCTTGTCTGCCGGATATTATGATGCGTATTATGAAAAAGCCCAGAAGGTAAGGACTTTAATTATTGAGGATTTTAAGAAGGCTTTTTCCAAATTTGACCTTCTGGTTTCGCCTACTTCTCCCACTACAGCATTTAAGATAGGGGAGAGGATAGATGATCCCCTGATGATGTATTTGTCTGATATTTGCACCATACCTGTAAATTTGGCGGGGCTTCCAGCAATATCGGTTCCAATTGCACTTTCAAGGAGAAAGCTGCCCATTGGTTTCCAGGTAATTGGCAATATCCTAAGAGAAGATAATGTTTTAAAATTAGCTTATAATATAGAAAAGGGTTCCAATTTTAACTTTAAGCCTGAATTGTAAAATAGATAGGTTTATCAATGGTTGTAAATCAAAAAATTAAAGAAAAATATGAAGCCGTTGTTGGGCTGGAAACACATGTTGAGTTGCTTACCAATACCAAGATGTTTTGCGGCTGCAGGGTTTCATTTGGGGATGAAAAAAATGTGCATACATGCCCCGTGTGCCTGGGGCATCCGGGATCTTTGCCCGTGGTAAACAGGAAAGGGGTTGAATTTGCATTAAAGATTGCGCTGGCCTTAAATTGCAGGGTAAACAGGTATACCATTTTCCATAGGAAAAATTATTTCTATCCCGACCAGGTAAAAAACTATCAGATATCTCAGTATGACCTTCCTTTGGGGGAAAAAGGTTACCTGGATATTGATATGGGGGATTACAGGCGGAGAGTTGGCATAACCAGGGTGCACATGGAAGAGGATACAGGCAAACTTGTACATACTGGTGCAACAGGAAGGATAAGTGAGTCCGGAGCAAGCGTGGTTGACTTTAACAGGGCAGGAACTCCGCTGATAGAAATTGTTACCGAGCCGGATATAAAGAGTCCGGAAGAGGCAAAAGAGTACATGGTGGCTTTGAGGAATTTAATCCTTTATCTGGGAGTAAGTGACTGTAGCATGGAGGAAGGAAGTCTCAGGTGTGATGCTAATGTGTCTGTTAAGAGGCTGGATGGGAAAAAGTTTGGAACCAAGACAGAAATAAAGAATTTAAATTCTTTTAAGTTCCTGCAGAAAGGTCTGGATTACGAAATTAGGAGGCAGGTAAAGCTAATAGAGGATGGCAAAAAAGTGGTACAGCAGACCAGGCATTATGATAACAATACTGATACTACCAAAGCATTAAGGTCAAAGGAAGAAGCCCATGACTACAGGTATTTTCCAGAGCCTGACCTGGTGCCCCTGGAGATTAAAGATAGATTAATAGAAAGAATAAAAGGGGAGATACCGGAGCTTCCGCAGGAGAAAATAGAGAGGTATAAAAAAGAATACGGGCTTTCAGAGTATGACTCTAACTTCTTGGCAAATGACAGGGATATATCGGCCTTTTTTGACCGGTGCCTCCATTACACAAAAGATGCAAAGGGGGTATGCAATTGGATAATGGGTGACTTTAGCGCATTGCTCAACCAGGAAAATATCAGCATACGCGCCTCAAAAGTAACTCCTGAAGGTCTAGCTGAACTTATTGGAATTATAGATAGCGGAAAAATTAGCTCCAAGATTGCAAAATCCGTGTTTGAAGAAATGTTCGAATCAGGGAAATCTCCTGCTAAAATTATAGAAGAGGGAGGGCTGGAGCAAATTAGTGATGAAGATGTTTTGGAGAAGATTGTAGACGAAGTAATTGAGGAAAACCCTGATCCGGTAAGCCAGTACAGGGAAGGAAAAAAGAAGGCTATAGGATATCTTATTGGCCAGGTAATGGCCAAAACCAAGGGCAAGGCCAACCCAAAGATGGTCAACAAGATGATTGCAGAAAAGCTTAGTTAAGGATAAAAATAAGGAGGGATATGAATGGTTAAAAGAATTGGTGTTCTTACTGGCGGTGGAGACTCAACAGCTATAAATGCCGCTATAAGAGCTATTATTAAAAAGTCAGAGCAATACAGTTTTGAAGTTTTTGGTATAAGAAATGGATGGGGTGGCTTAATAGAAGGAAAAGGCCAGCAAATAGACAGCACTTTTATATCCGGGATGTTATCAGTTGGGGGAACAAAATTAGGCACCTCTAGAACTAATCCCTTTAAAAGTGAAGATGGGGTGGAGAAGGTAAAAGAAAACCTGAAAAAATTTAAGATAGATGCCTTGATTACTATTGGCGGTGATGACACTAACGGGGTTACCCATAAGTTAAGTGAACAAGGAATAAAGGGGATAGGAATACCGCAAACAATTGACAATGATATTGCTTATACTGATTATTCAATAGGGTTTGATACGGCAGTTGAAATAGTAACAGATGCATTATATAAACTGCAAACAACAGGCTCTTCCCACCAGAGGGTTATGATACTGGAGGTTATGGGAAGGGATTCTGGATGGCTGGCCCTATATGGGGGCTTGGCTGGAGGCGCAGATGTAATCCTTATACCTGAAGTCCCATTTGAATATGATGAAATCGTTAGGGTAATAGAAGAGAGGAAGAAAAAGGGCAAAGAGTATAGCATAATTGTAGTTGCAGAAGGAGCAAAGCCCAAAGACTTAGACAAGCAGGTAACTGCTTCCGGTAAAGTAGATAGTTTTGGCCATGTGCAACTTGGCGGTATTGGCGAGCATATAGGAGAAGAAATTGAGGAAAGGATAGGATATTCTACCAGGACAACCGTGTTAGGGCACATCCAAAGGGGAGGAACACCTTCTGCATTTGACAGAGTTTTGGCCACTAGATTAGGAGTAAAAGCTGTTGAACTTGTGCGTCAGGGTGACTTTGGCAAAATGGTTGGTTTTAGGGAAGGTAAAGTAATGGTAGTTTCTCTGGAGAATGCCCTAACAGAGCAGAAGCCTATGGATTTGGAACTATATGAATTGTCAAAACTATTTTATTAGAGGAGTGTTGAAGCCCAAATATTGTTAAAATCTACCCGCCAAATTAACTTAATGGCATAGGAAGTAATTTTGTTAAGGAACGGTGGAAAATAATTTCCAAAATAAACTTTTAAAAACTGCAGTAATTTTAGCAACTACTTCCATAAACTTTAAATACTAATTAAGTTATTGTATCTTTTCCTGGATTTCCAATTTTTATTGAAATGCGTATTCAAATGGCAAGCATTCATATTTTTAAGCTCATAAATTTTCCATTCTATTGCTAAAACCATTATCTTTTATTTACCCCAATGCATTACAAAGCCTTGCCATTTGGAGATAAGAAAATATTTTTACTTAAGCTTATTATGTTCAAACTATAATTTTTTATAGTTTGAACTAAAAATTTGGCTGTGTTTTAATATGTATAAATCGGTTTATCTAAACCGGTTTTAGTTTTCTGTAAGTTACAAAAGGAGACCAATAATGCCAGAGATAAATGAAATAATAAAAAGCGCAGACTGGAAAAAAGAAAAACATGTTCCTGCAATAAAGCTAAAGGGAACCCCTAAAAAAGGAGAGCAAATAGAGGTAAGCGTTGGGGTGGGAAAAGAGGTAGCCCATCCAAATACCACACAGCACCATATAAGGTGGGTATCACTTTTCTTTCTTCCTGAAGGAGAAAAAATACCCATAGAGATAGGAGATCTAACCTTCTCAGCCCATGGGAGCTCTACAGAAGGTGCAGATACCAGCACAGTCTATACCCACCACGGGGGTACTTTTATATTTAAGACTGAAAAACCAGGTACTCTCCTTGCTTCATCATATTGCAATATCCATGGATTATGGGAAGGATCTGCTGAACTTAAATTTTAATAAGGCTTAAAACACCACGGCACTAATAAAGTAGCAGCCGTGTTTTCAGGTAGAGCTTTGAATCTGCACATTTTAATAAATAATAATCCAGAAAAACGTGCAGGTTTAAAGCACAGAAAAAGAAAATAAAGGAGGTACAGATGTTAGATAATAATACTTATAACATAATGGAACAACTTACCAAGGAAAACCAGAGTCTCTGGAGGATTAAAAATAATTATATCGGAGATGCAAGCGGATGTAATGAATGCAAAGAGTTTTGGCAAAAACTCATTAAGGATAAAGAACAGCATGTAAAAGATCTGTCAGAGTTATTAAAACACCATATGCAATAGATAAAGCATAATCCAGCCTGAAGTTGTTATTTACCCCTGGCAACACTTAAAAGGCTGGATTTTACCATATACCATTTATTTGGAAAGGAGAGAATAGAATGGAAAAAAGAAAAGTATACATGTTAATTGAAGACTTGTTTGAAGATGTTGAAGCCATTTATCCTTATTACAGGTTTTTAGAAGAGGGTTATGATCTAAAAATAGTAGGACTCGAGGCAGGCAAGGAATACAAGGGGAAAAAAGGCGTTTTGCTAAAGTCAGATATAGCAGCAGCCGATGCAGATCTTGAAGATGTTGATTGTTTGATAATACCTGGAGGGTATGCGCCGGACAGAATGAGAAGAAATAAAGATATGGTAAATTTAGTAAAAAAATCCCTGAAATCATGCAAGGTAATAGGGTCAATTTGCCATGGGCCCTGGATGCTGGCTGAAGCTGGCATAATAAATGGAAGAAAAGTAACTGGCTTTTTTTCAATATCGACAGACTTAAAAAATGCTGGAGCAGAATATATAGACAGGGAAGTAGTGGTAGATGATAATATAGTTACATCCAGGTATCCAGGAGATTTGCCAGTATTTTGTAAAAATATAATAATGATGCTGGAAGCTTATTCCGTAGAATAAATTTTATTTAAAAGATTATCGGATTTTTTTATGGCTGGGTCCAAGCACCAAAACAAAATTACAAGAGTTATGGTTTTTACAAAAGAGCCTAAGCCTAATTTTGTAAAAACCAGGCTTTCTCCTCCTCTAACGCCAAGTCAATCTGCTGAATTTGCAGAATCTCTTTTAATAGAAGCTTTAGATAAAATTTCTACCATAAGAGGGAAAATAAAGAAAATATTATGCTACTGTCCGCCTTCCGGGTATAAATATTTTAAAGAATTTTCTAATAGCTGGAAAATCCAAGAGCAAAAAGGAAAAAACTTAGGAGAGAGGCTATCCAACGCTATTGCAGACAATTTTAAAAAAAATCCCAGTCCGTTGATAGTAATAGGATCTGATTCCCCAACTCTGCCTGTATTTTTTTTGGAAATGGCTATTTCAGCTTTAAAAAAAAGAAGGGTAACTATTGGTCCCGCAGTTGATGGCGGTTTTTATCTCATAGGATTTGATAGATTTTACCCTGATATACTTAAAAATATAAGGTGGAGTAGCAGATATACTTTTTCTGACGTTATTGCAAATTTACATAGGTTAAAAATCGATCCATATATACTTCCAAGATGGTATGATATTGACAATATCCCAGACCTTTACCTGCTTGCGGACCATTTAAATTTTTTGCCTCTTTCAAAATTTAAAAAATTAAGGAAAGTAATGGATAAGATTTTTAGAGAAAATAATTATATTAGTAGCCGGAGATTTATATGCAGAGGTTAAAAAAAATAAAAAGAAAAGCCATAACGCATATAAGCGTAAACATTGGCTATAAGTGCAACCAGGTTTGTAAGCATTGCCACCTGGAAGCTGGCCCCGAGCGTAATGAGGTAATGGATTTGAAAACAGCTAATAAATTAGTGGAATTTATTAAAAAAATAAATCCTGAATCTATAGAAATAACTGGAGGCTCGCCTGAGCTAATGCCAGATATAGAAAAACTTATTTTGGATTCCAGGTCACTGGTAGGCAAATATTCATTCAGGACTAATCTTACTTTACTTAATTTGCCAAAATTTGACCATCTTAAATCCATACTTTTTAACAATGATATAGAACTTGTAGCTTCTTTGCCATGCTTTACCGAGGAAAATGTAGACAAGCAAAGAGGAAAAAATGTTTTCAGGAAAAGCATCGAGAGCTTAAAAAAACTGAATAAAATTGGATATGGTTTAAAAAAAAATAAGAAGTTAGATTTAGTATTTAATCCACCTGGTTTTAGCTTACCGCCGAACCAAAAAGATTTAGAAGATACCTATAAAGCCAAATTACAGGAATATGGGATATTTTTTAATGATCTTTATACACTGGCGAATGTTTTACTGGGCCGTTTTAAAAAACAATTGATTAAAAATAATAGATATAAAAATTATATCCAACTTTTAAAAAATAATTTTAATGAAAACACCTTGGATAAATTGATGTGTCTGAACCAGGTTACAGTAGACTGGCAGGGAAACATTTATGATTGTGATTTCAATCTGGCAGATGGCCTGCCCAGGGGTGGATTTTCTAATATAGATAATACTGATATAAACAATTATCTTGGGAGAAAAATATTTGCAGCAGAACATTGTTTTGCTTGCACTGCCGGTAGTGGCAGTAGTTGCCATGGAGCCTTAAATGATTAATTTTCCTAATGAAAATTATGACCTCATTATAATCGGAGCCGGGTCAGCAGGGCTTGTTGCTGCTGTTTCAGCAGGAGCCATTGGGGCTAATGTTGCATTAATAGAGAAAAGCAAAATTGGCGGAGAATGCTCCTGGACTGGATGCGTCCCTTCCAAAAGTTTGGCTCATTATGCACAAAACCTTAAAATTTTCAATAAATACTTTAAAAATCTAGAAAAAGAAAAACGGAATTACGCTGAAAATGTTTTTAAACATGTAAATATGATCACTGAAAAAGCTTCCAAATCATCTAAAGTGAAAAAACTATTGAAAAGGTACGATGTGGATGTTATTTTTGGAAGCCCTTCATTTATAGACAATAATACAATAAGCTTGAACGGAAAAAAATATTCTGCCAAAAAATTTATAATTTCTACAGGGTCGTCTCCTAAAATCCCAAAAATTAAAGGATTGGATTCTTTCTATCTGACAAATAGGAATATATGGAATTTAAAAGAGCTTCCCAAATCTATGGTAATACTGGGAGCAGGACCGATAGGCATTGAGATGGCCCAGAGTTTTAACAGGCTTGGAACAGAAATTAATGTAATAGAAGTTCAAGAAAAAATTCTTCCAAAAGATGATGAAGAATTAAGCAGCAGCTTATATGAGATACTAAAAAGGGAAGGAATAAAATTTCACCTAAATTCTAAAATTAAACAACTAGAGGTCAAAGAAAATAATTGTACTGTTAAACTTGATGATAAAGAGATCAATGCAGAAAAGTTATTGGTAGCAACAGGGCGGAAGTCTAATGTTGAAGGGCTGGACCTTGAAAAAGTTGAAGTTAAATATAGCGAAGAAGCTATATTAACCGATAAGGGTTTAAAAACTACTGCCAATAATATTTGGGCAGCAGGGGATTGTAATGGCATTTACCAGTTTTCCCATATTTCTGAAATTGAAGCAAAAATTGCAGTTAGGAATGCACTTTTCCCTTTCAACAATAAAATTGATTACCAGGGAGTCCCCTGGGCTACATTTACTAATCCTGTATTAGCGCACCTTGGGCTTACAGAACAGGAATGCAGGAAAAGAAATATGAAGTACAATGTATACATCCAAAATTTTTCTGGGGATGACAGGGCCATAATAGAAGGAAAAACCAACGGGTTCGTGAAGATTATTTCAAATAAATTTGGAAAAATTATAGGGGCTCATATATTAGGGCCCCGCGCGGCTGAGTTGCTTAACGAACTGGTATTGGCAAGGAGAAAATCTCTAAGGATTCCAGATATTGGCTTAACTTCCCATGTTTATCCCAGTCTTGGGATAGCGGTGCAACGTGCCACTGATGAATGGTTTACAGACATTGCAAATATCGGGATAATAAGAATGATCATTAATTTTTTTAGGTATTAAATGATTAGTGTTATTATTCCAACCTACAATGAAGAAAAATTTATTGGCAAATGCCTTCAAAGCATTTCTAAACAGAAACAAACTCATGAAATAATAATAGTAGATTGCGGAAGTAAAGACCAAACCTTAAAAATTTCTGCAAATTTTACACACAAGATAATAAGGGCGGACAGGAAGAATTTAGGTTACCAGGCAAATCTAGGGGCTGAGAATGCAAAGGGAAATATCTTTCTTTTTTTCCATGCTGATAGCTTTTTACCCAAAACAGGCTTGCAGAAAATCAACGATTATTTAAGGCAAAACCAGGAGGCAGTAGGAGGCTCTTTTACCATGATAGTTGAAGGAGATAGGTTTTTCTACAAAATATTATCGCTGGGTGGAAACATATTTACAAGAATTTCTAAGTTATACTTTGGTGACAGGGGTTTATTTATAAGGAAAACTACATTCAATAAGATGTCAGGTTTTAAAGAAATGCCAATAATGGAAGATGTAAATTTTTCAGCAAAAATGAACAAAGAAGGAAAAACCTCAATAATAAAAGGCCCAGTTATAACCAGTGGAAGGAAGTTTGAAAAAGAACCTTTTTGGAAAATATTATTTTTAATATTCTGGTCTTTATCTGCATATATGATTGGTGTAGATCCATTGAAGATAAGAAAGAAATATTATGGGTTTTAGTAATATTTTAATTCTGTAATTATGTTATTCCATATGTTTAATGGTAGGCGTTAAAAAATATTCATCCAGGTGAAATTTTAAAAGAAGAATTCTTGGAACCTTTAAATATTTCTGCCTATAGGCTTGTAGAAGAAACACATCTAGACCAGACACGAATCTCTGAGATAATCCGTAAAAAAAGAAGAATAACTGCAGATACTGCTCTTAGATTGGCCAAGTTTTTTGGTAATACACCACACTCTTGGCTGGGCCTGCAGAATGATGATATAGAAGAAGAAAGATTAGAAAAGGATGCTGAATTGCAGAAAATTAGACAATTAAAGGCAGTATAATCTTTTTACTCTAAAATAAGTTATAGTTAGCACACTTATCTTGTAATACCCGGAAAAACATAAGTAAAGTAAAATATTTAGAAATATATATGCCAATAGCTTAAAAGAACCTACCTATTTACCCACTTGATTATGAAATATATACTTCGAGAACTTCTATTCATTTTATGGTATGGAATATTTAGCCTGGTATAATCTGGTACTTGGCCAATTTGTCCTGGCTTCAAATATTTTCATAAAAGTTATCATTTTTTTCTGAGGTATACCGTCTTTATTTCAATGGTTTATTCAAATGATAGATATGGATTATCTTTTAAGGCCGGCTACTGCCACTGGCTGATATTATTTGAGGATCTGCTATTTAGATAAGTATATAATAAGTATATATAAAGTATTGACATTAATAAAATAATATCTTATTATATTAGAGCATATGACAATAATCTATGCAAATGTATAATTGTGCAAAAATTACACAAAACCAATAAAAATAAATTTTCCCTAAACGTAATCATAGCTGACAAAAAGCTGGAAACTTTCAATAAATTGTCTGGCTTTAGTGAAGAAATAAACTTTATAAACCTGAGTAGCAGTTTTGCCGTAAATTTTGTTATGGAATACGAGAAAATTGATGTAATTGTTATTAGTAAAAATATCGAAAACCTTGATTTAATAAAAACCCAGTCTGAACGCTATGGTATAAAGGTTTATGTAATTGGGAATGAGCTTTTAAATCCAATCAATTTAAAAGAATTTGAAAAAGTGCTAAATAAAGAGGTTAAAGCTAAGAAAAGTAAATTGAAAAATAAAAAGTTTAAAGTCTCAGATATTTTCAATTTGATAACCTTCAAGGGGAAAAGTGGACCTTCTACTAAAGGAGAAAAAAAATTAAAAAGAAAGAAGAAAATTGAAAGTGAGGAAAATAGAAAGAAAAGCAACAGGGAAGAAAGCATTACCTTTAAGACCATAAGGCAGAAAATAATTGTGCTGGCCAAAGCCAAGGGAGGGGTGGGAAGCACTGCACTTGCAATCTATATTGGGAATATATTAAAAAAACTTAAAATTTTATTGATAGACCTGAATTTTTCTAATGGCGGGAGCGATATTAGCTATTACTTGAATTTACCTAAAGTGCCAAATATTGTGAATTTTATTTCCAATTACAATCTTAAAGCTTTTAAGGATTCTGTAATTAGTGTCAGGAGTAATTTAGATATAATACAAGCCCCGCCCACTATTGACTTATCTGCAAATGTAGAACTGAGGGATATATATGGTTTGGTGGATATTGCAAAAAAGAAGTATGACCTGATTGTTTTTGATTTACCCAATAATTTCAATGATCTTACTGCCGGGGTTATAGACCTGGCAGATATCTTAATTATGATCTCTGACGGGACAGTGGGAAGCCTTAGCCGTTTAGCTAAAATAGATAGTCAGTTTTCTTATAATGACTTGAATAAGGTTTTAGTGTTAAACAAACAAAGTGACAGAAAATTATTTAATAAGAATGCTGACTTTATAAATTTATTGAACCCTAAACAAGTAATATCAATAAAAGAGCTAGAGCAATTGAAAAACTGTTCTGATTTTTCAAAGCTAAATTTTAGCAGTTTTGAAGGCTTGGATGAATTTAGGCAAAAAATAATTAATTTATTAACCTCGGCCGGGGGAGATTTTTAATGAAAAACTATAAGCGGTATTTTATATTAGCCATACTTGGGGCATTAATTATAGGGCTTGCTTTCTATCTTTTTTTAAATAATTTTTTGGACTCTGAAAAAATATTAGTCTTTTCCAGGGATATTGAGGCAGGAGAAATTGTTACAGAAGAGGACCTTTGCTATAAGGCTTATTACAAAAAGGCTTTGCCTGAAGGCTATTTAACCCAAAAGGCAGAAATTGCTGGCAAAATGCTGCATATGGACAGGAAGAAAGGGGACTATGCCTCAAAGGATATATTGGAGGAGAAAAAAGATAATAACCTTGTCAGCATGCTGGAAGATAATGAAGTATTGATGTCAATCCAATTACCCTCTTTTGAACCCATATTAGATGAATTAACTGCGGGAGTAAAGATATCTGTAGTTTCTGCTAGAAGGGAAAGAGACGAATTTGACAATTTTGATATTGGCGGTGAGGTAAAAGATGGGGAGAAAGCCACTTTCTATAACCATGATTACCTTGAGAATAATACATTTAAGTTGTCCAGGAATATCCTGTTAGTGGACAGGCAGATAATAGTCAGAGAACTGGAAATATTGGATTTAAGAAGAGTGGAAACCAGTCAAAATACTTTAATAAACAATAGCCAAAAAAATACTAATATTTATCTAAGCTGCCAAATACAAGATGCACCTTACCTGACAAAGATCATAAAAGATGGTGAGTTCGAAATAATAATAGAAAAAAACAACAATTAGGTATGGGAAATAGACTAATTCCAAAAACAGCCAAGACAAAAAATATGATTGTTGCCATAGCCTCTAATAAAGGCGGGGTGGGAAAGACCTCTATTGCTATTTGTTTTTCTTTTTTTTGTGCAAAAAACATAGGAAAGACATTACTATTAGAGCTGGATAGCTCCCCTGGAGATCTGGGGACACTATTTGATATTGATTTTAGTAAATCTGTAGACATAGCTATAAGGTTTCCTGATAAATACAAAAACTATGTAAAGGAAGTTTTTAAAAATTTAGATGTTCTAATCGGTTTTCCCAACCCCATAATAGCTGAAAATGTTAAAGAAGAACAGACAAGGAGTTTAATAAATTCTATCCAGAAAGATTATGATTGCATTATAATTGATACCCAGACTGTTATAAATGGTATCATCATAGACTTTTTAAAAATCACCGACCATGTTTTTGTAATATCTGAGTATGGCCTGGAAAGCATTTCCAGGGTTTCCAGCCTTATTAGTATCCTTACCCATAAATTTTATATACCCCTGGAGAAAATTAAATTTTTAATAAATAAGAAGAGGTTATTGGATTTTTTAAAAATATGGGATATTTCCAAAATTTTAAATTACCCCATCGAAGGATTTATTCCTTTTGATAGAAAATTCAATAAAAGCGTGTTTTTATTTGACAGGAAAAAAGTTTTAAAGACTAAATTCTTTTTAAGAAGCACCTCTATATTAAAAAATATATTAATAAACAATGAGTTTAAGTGAGAGATTAAACAAGGATAGCCAATTAAATAGCAGCCAGAAGAAGACCATCCTGAAGCTGGTAAAAAAAGAAATTAAGCAAAACAACAATTTTTTTAATACTAGCATTATAGACAGGTCTGATTTTAAAGATAAGCTATATATTTTAATTGCAAAAATTCTAGAAAGGGAATTTCCCGGCAAAAAATATGCTATCGGGGATGAGCTTATTGAAGCCTCGCTTTCCGAGATTTTTGGCCTTGGCATCTTAGAAAAATACTTATCCAGCAAAGCAGTAACAGATATTTTTATCCAGGATACCGAGATGGTAATTATCGAAAATGGCAAAAAGAAATATCTGGGGAAAGTATTTAAAAGCCTGGAAGAAGTTTATGTATTGATTGATAAGATAAGCCATAATACAAATAAAACTATAGACCAGAGGCTGCCTTTTCTCAATACAGAGCTATATGAAGGCAGCAGATGCTCAATTATAATACCGCCCATATCTGACAGGGTCTATATTTCTATCAGGGTATTTAATTGCCTGGATTTTACCCTAAAAGACCTGTTAAGCCTTAAAATGTTTACCGGTGACACCTATAAGCTATTGCTTGGGGCAGTGGAAGATAGAAAAAATATTTTAATAGCAGGGGCTATGGGATCTGGCAAAACAACCCTGCTGAATACTTTAGCTAAGCAAATTCCGGAGAATGAATTTATTAATATTATCCAGGATGTACCGGAAATTAACATAAGCGGCCACCCATATGTCAGATTGCTTACCACCAGGCCAAAATCAAGGGAAATAGATAATGAAATAAAGCAGGATAGATTGGTTTATGAAACCTTAAGAATGAAGGCTGACAGGATAATAATAGGAGAGATAAGGAATTCTACTGCTGCATACCAAATGTTGCAGGCTTTAAATACAGGCCATAGGGGCAGCTTCTCTACCATACATGCTGACTCTGCCCTGGATGCTTTATTGAGACTGGAGACCCTGGCTATGGAATATAAAGAGAATATAAGCAATTTAGTGGTAAAAAGAATAATAACCAGGGCTATAGATATGATTATTTATCTGGCATTCGAATTGGATAAAGACCAAAACATAAAAAAAAGAAAAATAAAGGAAATTTTAAAAGTTGATAATCTGTTGGATAGGAGGGGTGAGTATAAATTAAGTTATCTGCATTAATTTCAATAATAATTTTTATAGGATTTTTATATGTCTTCTTATCTGTTTCTTTTTACTTTATCTACCGGAAGAAAAATATACTAAGAAGGATATCCAGAGCTTCCAATTATTCTTTGTCAGATAATAAAGAGGCTGTAGGATCAATTGAAAAAATAGGGATCTGGCTTAAAAAAAATAATATAGATTTGGGTCCCATTGAATTTTTAATGGTATTAATTTTAATATTTACCCTGCCTTTTTTAATTGGTTTAGTTTTTACCTCTAACATCATATTGTCCCTAGCTCTTTCGACAATCTTTGGAACATTTTTCTTTATCGGCATCAGGTTTAGGACAACAAGGAAGAATTTAAAAAAGGAAGAGCAGCTAGAGCAATTCCTGCTGGACTTAAATGCAAATCTATACAGCAACCAGAATATAATAAGCGGCATTGAAAAAAGCTTAAAGGCAACAGAATACCCTTTAAGAGGGGATTTAGAAATTTTAATAGATGAATATAGGCGGGGCCAACTGTTAAAAAATTGCATGGAAAATATGGCCAAAAGGAATAACAGCCCAATAGTCAAAATTGTAATGCTGGGGTTTATTGCCGCTAACGAGAAAGGGGTAAACTTAATTAATTTTATAAACAGCCAAATTGAATACATAAGGGAAAATAAATCTTTTAAAAATTATGTAAAAGTATTAACTGAGGGGCCTAAATATACCTCTTATATTATTATGGTAATTCCAATAATTTCCCTGGTTTTAATCCTATTATTGAATAAAAATTTCCTGGCTACATTGCTTTCCCCGGCTGGGTTGGTGGTATTAATTTATTCAATTATAAGTTTTGCAATTGGTTTTTTAGCAATAAACAGGATGGTAAGTCTTAATAAGAAGGAAGAATAATGGACATAATTATAATAATAATTTCGCTTGCTAGTGCTGTCTTTGCAATTACTCTATTTTATTTTATCAGGAGTCTAAATTTAGATAATATTGTAAACAGGATTGAAAGATTTAACAGCACTATTTTTAGAAAAAAAGTCAAAAAAACAAAATTTATTAAGGAAATAGAATTTATGATCCAGGAGGAAGGGGCCATTAGCCTAGGCTTTTTAAAAATAAAAAGTGTTGAAAATATGCTAATGGCAAGAATTGCAATAGCAGGCATGTTTTTTGTTGGTTTTAATATTTTTGGTTTAGCTGTGGGCAAAAATTTATTAATTTATTCAATAATAGGTTCTGCCATTTTATATTTTATCCCGGCCATAATATTAACAAGAAAGATAGAGGATAGAAAAGAAAGAATTAATTCAGAATTGCCTGACACCTTGGATATAATTTCATCCCTGGTAAAAGCAGGATTAACCTTAGATGAGTCATTGAATTATATTTCGGAAAAACGTAATGGGCAGGTAGCTGAGTTATTTAATATATATCAGGTAAAGAAATTAGAGGGTTATCCAAAAGGGGAGGCATTTAAAATAATAGCAAGATTGTCTTTTAGCCATGAGTTTAAGGCAGCAATTAAAATACTTTCCCAATCAGATAAAATTGGGAATCCTATCGGGGAGGTATTAAAAAGCTTGTCAAGGTCTATTAGGGACAGCCATAGGGACCAGCTAAAAATAAAAGCAGAAAGGCTTGAAGGCAATCTAATTTTAGTTACCTTCATTTTTATCTTCATTCCAATGCTGCTGATTTTTCTTTTGCCGGTTTATCCGCAATTAAAAATATTATTTTAACAGGAGGAAAAAAATGATTTTAAAAAAAATTATGGGCACAATAACTAACCAAAAGGGAGCGACGTTAATTGAGATTGCTTTATACATAGCGCTGGTAGTTATTGTTTGTATAGGGGTTGTAACAGCGCTAGGAGACAAGCTCCAGTCAGTTTTTCAAACTATTATTGATAGTTTATAAGATGATGCAAAAGGGATCCAAAAATATAGAAGGCAGCGCTTTACTGGAATTGAGCATTGTTTTGCCGGTATTGCTGTTAATAATTGCAGGAATTATTCAGTTTGGCTTTATATTAAATGCAAAGGTGGCTGTAAACTCGGCAGCATATGAAGCTGCCAGGGAAGCCACTCTGGCAAGCGACCCTAATAAGGCAGCGCTTGATTCTGCACAGAATTATGCTTCAGCTGCCCTTCCCGGTTGGAGCTATGGGGAAAGATTGCATACCTCTGTAGATTTAACTGGTACAGAGCCGGGTGATTTAGTTGAAGTTAGGGTAACTTACAAGATCCCTGTTTTTTTTGCAAAGCTTTTACCTTTTTCAGGTAAAGATGGGGATTATTTAAATATAACTGGCAGCAGTGTAATGAGCATAGAGGAGAAGGCATAAATTAAATGAAAGCTATAAACTATAAAAAATACATAAAAATTATGTTAGCTATTTTCTTAATGATTACCATTTTCTTCCCAAGAGTACTGTTTGCCTCCAATTGGCTGGAAGCGGAAATAACGGGTGAAGAAAAAGTATGGATAGACACTTCGCATTGGGAAACCAGAAAATTCCTGGTAAAGGATGGATACTGGCAGCCTTACACAGCTAAAAGATGGGTGGACCAGAGTTATTATGTGACTAAAACCAGAAAGGTTTGGGTAGATGATTCCTATAAGGTAAGAAGGGGTTACTGGAAAACAGAAACATACAGAGTCTGGGTAAATTCCGGATATACGCATTATTATCAGGCTAGAAAATGGGTGGATACCTCACATTATGAAATCAGGTACAGGACAATTACGGGATGGGTTCCAGTAAATTTAACTATTTATATGGGCTGTTCAAGTTATGGCTGGGGCGTTTACTCTTTTGCCTCCAAATATGCCGGGTCAACCATTATACGTTATAGGGGCAGAAGATACAAAGCCATTAAAGAGGTAATTGATTACAGGCCTGTTTACGGAGGCAGAGTTTATGCCAAGCGTTATAGATGCTATAGGAAGGAAGTAAAAGTAAGGCAGCCTTACAGGGTTTGGATAAGCTCGGGATATTGGAAAACTTATATGGACAATTACCATGTAGATACCTCCCACTGGGAGACAAGGACCAAGAAAGTGTGGGTAGATACATCATATGTTGTAAATAAGGGGCATTGGGAATACCGGGATGAAAAAGTATTAGTAAAAGATGGTTATTTTGAAGAATATACTGCTCACAGGTGGATTGACACCAGTTATTATGAAACAAAAAAAGTTTGGATTGAGGATGGATATTATGCTAAACCCTTACATGGTACGGTAACTGTTAGAAAAGAGCCCAGGTATGTTTTTACCAGGTGGCATAAAAATGAAGCTGGAGAAGAATCTGAAATGGAGCTGGAAGTTAAATGGGATATAGAAAATGGAAAAATAGAAAAAGTAAAAGTATACGAAGATTTGCACCGGTTTGATGAAAAGGGAATTGAACGTATCGATATATGCAATAAACACCTGGACCCAAAACAAAAGGGGTCAATATCTTCCAATGTTAAATTCGAGAATGCTGGAAGTGAAGAAAGCAAGTTACATATTTACCTATATAGTAGTGATGGTAGGGTGGCGCATGTATATTTCAGTAATCCCATAAATGGTTTTCGCTCAATTAATATAAAAGAAGATGGAATAGATAAAGATGCAGATGAGTGGCTGGGAGGAAATAACTTTGGGGAAATCGAAATATAAAAATAAAGACCAACAGGGCTCTGTATTGATAACTGTGGCTGTTCTTTCTTTGATATTAATTTTGGCTACCGGCCTGGTTATAGATTTAGGAAAGGCATTTATGTTTAAAGCTGAACTTAATAAGGCTTGTATGGTTGCTGCAGAAGAGTCCATTAAATGTGTCGATCTGTATCAAGCTGAAAATTATGGTAAAAATATACTGGCTGATGATTTTGAGGAAGTGCTTTTGGATTTTTTTTATAAGAATATCCATAACAAGGATGCCCTTAAGATTCAGAAAATTAATTATGATGTTGTTGAAGGCATTGAAAATCCTAAATATATAAAAGTATTTTGCACAGCTGATATTGACTGTGTTTTTTTAAAGATTATCGGAATAAATAAGATAACAGTAAACTCTTTTTCAAATGGCAGGCTAAGAAGGCTAAAATAAAGGTTTTAGAATTTCCGGGAAGACATATCTA